>DAOLCX010000023.1:0-10576 GCA_035327685.1 Pirellulaceae bacterium
GTGGACTCCGCGCCGCGCGGCCAACACCACCTCATCACCGGTCCCCACGCCCAAGAAAATGGCGCGATCGCCGGCCTTCATCTGGTTTACCGAATGCTTTTTGGAAGCCCGGATTTGCCCAGCAGAAAAGAGCTGAGCCGAGGTTTCGTAAAACCACGCCGCACGATCGTAATTCTTGACCAGTCGTCGATTGGCTACCGCATCCATCCTTGGAATTCCCTCAGGCCTCGCTCACTCCTAAACGTCTTCTTGGAGCAGGTGGCCCCAGTCTCGCCATATTAGGAATTTATGCAGGCTGACGAAAGGCGAAAATTAGAGTTTGGAAATGCGAACACCCCGACATATTGCCGGGGTGTTTCGAAAAAGGGTTAAAATTGCCTGTTGAGAAACCGCTTCCTCTGGGCCGCCTCCAATGAAGGTCAACATTATCGGCCCACGAGAAAACCGCCAGGTGGATCTTGCATAAACAGCCCTCCCTAAACGCTTTCCAGGAATCAACTTAACAACAACACTCGATTTTATCACAAGTTCGCCAAGACTTCAATAAAATCCGCCAGCCGCCATCGTTTTGGCGGAAACAGGAACTGCAAAATGTCGCGTCGTAATTGCTAGCGAAACTATTCCGGCTGGAAACTCGATAAGCTGACGCTTATCGAGACCCTCAACTTAGAAGATTATTGAATCACTTGTAGTCGAACACGCGACTTCGTGTTGCGGATTTGACTACGCATTCAATCAGCCGTCGGGGTGCCTGCGGCGCGTCATCCCCAACAATTCCTTAATCGCTACAACTTTTCGTGTTATTCAAGCATCTGGCACGAGAAATGAATGTGGTGGAACTCCATCTTTCGTTCGGTTTTTGAGCTTCATTCGAGAAATTTGACAGGACAAAATGAAAACCCGCACCTCGTTCGCCCGAATGTTCCGTTGGATTCAGCCCGTTGCCTTATTGGGGCTCTCGTTTTTGATCGGCGTCATGATTTGTACGGCAGTGAGCGGCTGATTTTGATCAACCGAGCGTCCGTTCGAACTTGCCAAACACCATGCGTCCTGCGTTCGTTTGCAGCATACTAGTGATGGAAATCTCGACTTGGCTCCCCACGAAGTTTCTTCCGTCTTCGACCACGATCATCGTGCCATCATCCATATAGCCGACCCCCTGGTTGAGGCCTTCCCCCGTCTTCACCAATTTGACGCGGATGGTTTCGCCCGGCAAAAAGACTGGCTTCAGAGCATTGGCGATTTCATTCAGGTTGACGACTGGCACATTGTGCAACTTGGCGACTTTATTCAGGTTGTAGTCCCCAGTGACGACTTTTCCGCCGAGATGTTTGGCCAGGGTCAACAGCTTTAGATCGACAGGTTGACCTTTCATTTCGGGCAATTCTCGGTCATAGATTTTGAAATCGACGTTGTCGTTGGAACGCAATCGGTTCAGGATATCCAGTCCTCGTCGGCCCCGGGCGCGTCGCAGTTTGTCCGAACTATCGGCGATGGCCTGCAATTCGACCAAGGCAAATCGGGGCATCACCAATTGATTGTCGAGCATTCCCGTCTCGACAATATCGGCGATTCGCCCATCAATCACAGCGCTGGTATCCAAGACGTAGGGCTTGGCCCCGCGCAAGTCCTTGCTGAACTCGACATACGGAATTACAAAGCGAAAATCGTCTTTGGTTTGCCAAAGCAAACTGACACAAGCGTAAGAAATTGCGGCTCCCAAAAAGGACACGACGATCGACTTCATCGTCTCGGGGGGAATGATCCGTTGCACCGGAGAATTGGAAAAGCTCTCAAAGAGTGGTGTCAAAGCCAGGCTAACGATGTACGTCAAGAACAAGCCGACCACGAGTCCAAAATAGACACTGGAAATCAAATCGATTCGCTTTTGCGCGATGACCACATCCACAATGATGATCACCACAGCGCCACACAGGAACCAGAAGAAAATCGCCCAGCGATAGGAAGCATACGCACCGGCCTCCTCAACCGGAAGGGAGAGGCTATGCGAGAGTGCCAAACCTAAAACGACCAGGAAAAAGAATGCTCGCAATATCCAGAGTGGTAGGTGCATGGTGACCAGGCTTTCACAATCTATAACGAGTTAGCGACCTCACACAGCACAAAAAAAATTGCCGCGTTGGCCGGGACATCCGTCAGGCTAGCCGACGGACTGTTAAACAAACCGGTATTGTAAACCGAAGGTCTGGCGTTTGCACACCCAAGGTATCGCGATTGGCTGCCTGTAACCGTTCACGAAATGTAGGGTGCATGGAGCAAGTCGTTCGACAAAACACGTTGGCTTGGACGAGTCGATCTGCTGAACTCACAGGGTTTCGATCTGCAACAAGCCGACTTGCGGAACGCACCAGAATCAAGCTTGGCCATCAACACCGTGAACGGTTACGGTTGCCTCCACTGCACCTTGGGAAAGCGAACAACAACCTGTTGGCAATGGACGCTCGGCGCTGGCTGACATGCTGCTTGACTCCGTCCCATTGCACATCACCGGACGCAGGTACATTTCTCGCTGCTCCTCAGGCCTACTCGACGCGCTGCCGCACCATACGGCCTGCTCATATCGGCGCACTCTCAAATAGAGTGTAGTAGGTTTGTTCACAGAAGTTGTCCGTCATACCCGCCACATACTCCGCAGCAGTGCGTCGGACCCCGACTTCGACCGCCCGCTGCTGAAGGTGCGGCGGAAACAAGTCCGGCCGCTGACAATAATGCTCAAACATCTGCTTTAATCGCTGTTGCGCCCGTTGGCGGACGTCAATTAAACGCGGGTGTCGATACACCCGCTGATACAAAAACTGTTGGAGTTCCGTTTGGCGTTCCGCCATTTCGGGGCTGGTTTGAATTGCCAATGCGTCTTGCATCGCCTGCTCAGCCGAGCCGTAATTCTGAGCATCCAGAACACTCTGACTGTGACCCACCAAATCGGTCACTTGCCGCTCCACCAGTCCATGCACCACGGCCTTGCGCATCAAATCGCCGTTCAGACTTGAGAATCGCGCGCGGACATCGCGCAACACTTCTCCGACCAAACTGAGACCGGACATCTCGTCCAGCGCGATCAGTCCCAGCTTTATGGCATCGTCGGTATCATGAGCGTTGTAAGCCACGCTATCCGCGGCATCCACCAATTGGACTTCCAGCAAACGGTGTAATCCGGCCAGATGCTTGTTAGCCCGCGCTGTTTGACCGGCCAGGACTTCTCGAGTCAAGTTCAATCCGCGAAATCCGTTGTAGCGGACTTCGAGTTCCTCCACGATCGTCAAGCCAAATTGATTGTGGGAAAACCCGCCTTCATCCTGCAAACACTCATTCAGCGCATCTTCGCCGGCATGGCCAAACGGGGGATGGCCGATGTCGTGGACTAACGCCAGGGCTTCGACCAGATCTTCATTGAGTCGCAACACGCGGGCCATAGTGCGAGCAATGGAAGCCACTTCTTGAGTGTGAGTCAGCCGCGTGCGGTGGTAATCCCCCATGTCCTCAGTGAACACCTGCATCTTGCCGCTCAACCGGCGAAACGCGGAACTGTGCAGTATCCGATCGCGATCGCGCTGGAAAGGTCCACGGTAAGGATGTTCGGGTTCAGGATACTTGCGGCCCAAGCTGTGAGCGCTGAACATCGCATACGGCGCCAACCACGCTCGTTCGCGCTCATCGATGATGGATAACGCGGTATCGATGGACTAGATTCCCAGTTTTTTGCGCAAACTTGGCCCCTGGCCGGCTTGGCCAAAAGAGACCATCCGGTCGTGACACACTTGCTGCATCGCTTCGCGAGCCGGTTTCAAATAGTCGCGCGGGTCAAACTTCTCCGGCGTTTCGGCGAACACCTTGCGAATCGCCCCCGTGATGGCTAATCGATTGTCGGTATCGACGTTGATTTTGCGCACGCCGTGTTTGATACCGCGTTGAATCTCTTCCACGGGCACACCCCAGGTTTGTTTGAGCTGGCCACCGTAGCGATTGATAATATCTTGCAACTCTTGAGGCACGCTGCTGCTGCCATGCATCACCAAATGGCAGTTCGGCAATCGCCGATGGATATCCTCAATGCGGTCCATGGCCAACACTTCGCCATCCGGTTTTCGCGTGAACTTATAGGCGCCGTGGCTGGTGCCGATGGCTACCGCCAACGCATCGACATTCGTCTCGGCCACAAACCGCTCCGCCTCATCGGGATCGGTCAACAGTTGGTCGTGCGACAGTACACCTTCGGCGCCATGGCCGTCTTCTTTTTCGCCATGCCCGGTTTCGAGCGATCCGAGGCATCCCAACTCGCCCTCCACCGACACGCCGCGCGCATGGGCCAACTCGACGACCTGCCTGGTCACTGCCACGTTGTACTCAAAATCGGCTGGCGTCTTACCATCTTCCTGAAGAGAACCATCCATCATCACGGATGTAAATCCATTCTCGATAGCGCTCAGGCAAGTGGCCACGCTATTGCCGTGGTCCTGGTGCATTACCAGCGGGACGTGGGGATACAACTCCGCGGCCGCCAGCATCAAATGGCGTAGGTAGTTGTCCTGCGAGTATTTGCGCGCGCCCCGCGAGGCCTGGACAATCACCGGTGCGTCCAACCCATGGGCCGCTTCCATGATCGCTTGAATTTGCTCCATGTTGTTGACGTTAAATGCCGCAACACCATAACCATGTTCGGCAGCGTGATCGAGAACAACCCGCATGGGTAACAAAGGCATGTGGTCCACTCCTATGCACTGCAATTGACGTTCACCATCATTATCGCCCTCCTGGCAAAGATCGGAAGGGGGTCGAAGGTCCTATTGTTGAACCTTAGCGCAGGTTCGCAGCGACGTGTTCAAAAATGGTTTTTAATTTCGGCCCAGCTTTCTTGGCGAAATCGACGACCTCTTCACCGGATGTCGGCTGCAGCACGTCTGGCCTGGCCACATTGGCCACGATCGATACCGCCAAAACCCGCAAACCCAAAGCTCGAGCCAAACACGTTTCCGGGACCGTGGACATTCCCACGGCGTCGCCGCCGATTTTCCGCAAGAACCGATATTCCGCGCGCGTCTCAAAATTGGGGCCCAACATGGCAACATAAGTCCCTTGGAACAACGGCCAATTGGATCGTCGCGCAATGCGTTGGGCTTCTGCGATCAACTGCGGGCAATAGACTTCGTCCGTCCTGCGATCGGGTCGCCCTAAACAATTAGAAGCCGGCCATGGCATTGCGGCTCTACCGAACATCAAGTCAATATGATTGTCGATGACCATCACGTCACCACTTTCCATGGAGGGATGGATCCCTCCGGCCGCATTGCTGACGAATAACGCATCGACACCCAGTTCAGCCATCAAACGGACACCCAGCGTGGCGCGAGCTACCGAGTACCCTTCGTACAAGTGAAACCGCCCCTGCATGGCGACCACTGGCTGATGGGTCAATGTGCCACAGATCAGCCGTCCAAGGTGGCCGATGGCGGTGCTGGCGGGAAAATGAGGCAGTTCGGAATAATCGAAGATGTGTTGCGCTTGAATCTGCTCCCCCAACGGACCAGCGCCGGTGCCGAGAATGATGCCGATCCGAGGTTTGGTGCGCCACCGCTGCCGAACCCACTGCGCAGATTCACGGGCCGCCACTTCAGGCTCGCGACTTAAATCCGGCCACTGTTTCATGGGTCACACAACATTCATGCGGCGCGCAGAGCTGACGAAGACCTCACGGCTTTTCATCAGCTAAGACTCCGAGCACGAGAGCCGTCAATTTAGGCTCCGCCTCATTGGCCACCTTGACGATTTCGTGTGGATCGGCCGGCTGCAGCGCGTCCGGGAAACACAAATCAGTAATGACCGAAAAGCCGACCACACGCATGCCAGCGTGCACCGCCACGATCACTTCGGGAACGGTGGACATCCCGACAACATCCGCACCGATCGTTCGCAAAAAACGATACTCGGCACGTGTTTCCAAATTGGGACCAGCGACAGCGACAAATACACCTCGATGCGCAACGATGTCCCGTTTGCGCGCGACCCGCATCGCGCGTTCAATCAATGCGAACGTATAGGGCTGACTCATGTCAGGAAAACGGGGGCCCAACCGATCATCATTGATCCCGATTAGCGGATTATCACCGAGCAAATTGATATGGTCATCGATCAACATGATATCGCCCAGTCGATACTGCGGATTCATCCCGCCGCAGGCATTGGAGACCACTAGCAAGTCGGCACCCAGGGCCTTCATGATCCGAACGGGGAGTGTGATTTCTTGCAGCGGATATCCTTCGTAAAGGTGCTGCCGCCCCTCCATCGCCATTACGGGCAAGCCGTTCAATGTGCCGCATACCAAACGGCCGCGGTGGCTGAGCGCTGTCGATTGCAGAAAATTCGGAATGTCGGAGTAGTCCAAGGCCGCATGGACATCAATCCGCTCGACCAAGGGGCCCAAGCCGGTCCCCAGAATGATTCCCGCGCGCGGCGCTGTCGGCCAACGTTGCTTGATGTACGCCGCCGATGTTTGGATTTTGTCATACAAGTCTAACATGCTCCATAGTCATATCAGGAACTTGTTTCGACTGAAAGCGGGGGTAACCGTTCACGAAATGTAGGTTGCGTGAAGCAAGTCGTTCGACCAAACACGTTGGCTTGGGCGAATCGATCTGCGGCGTTCACAGGGTTTCGAACTACAACAAGACGACTTGCGGAACGGACCAGAACCAAGATTGGCCAACCATACCATGAACGGTTACAAGCGGGGGATGACTTCGCCGGTTTTCTCCGAGGAATGTCGCGACCGCATCCCGCGCCCAGTTACCAACGAATGCCGTATTGGATGTACAACAAATCAGGTGAGGCACCGGGCCCCGTTTCTCGAATGTACCTGCCGGCAAACAAGTGCGAATAACCGACAATGACGTCGCTATGTGGACTCAGATGAAAATTCCACAGAAAGTCGAGTTCTTGCCCGATGTCCCTTCCGGCGGCACCGGTGGCATCCTGTCGCGAGGCGTTCCCTGCCGGATTGTACAATGCGTCGCGCGATGCGGCTAAAGCCAAATGGTGGTACTGCGTAATAAACGTCACCCAGTGTGTGGGGTACAGCGTCAATGTCAGGTTGACGTCGTGGACATTCTGCCGTCCGACGATATCCGCCCAGCCCATGTAGTAGTGTCCGAATCCGAACAACGAATTGAAAGTGTGATGCTTACCTACGCCCGGATTGTCGTCCCCGGATGCCCAATCGTAGTACAACCACAATGTCGGACTGGAGGGCAAGTCTGAGAAGTGATACCCATGGCCCAGCGAAGCGGCCCCGGCCACTATGTCCTGATCGCCGCGACTCCCAAGTTGCATCATCAATTCATAATCATGGTGCCAGTTTCCAACGTTGCCCAAACTCCGCGTGCCAAAGGTGTGAACATGAAACTCAGGAACCGGCTGGCCCAGTTGGGAAAGGGGAGCGGAGTTGCCCAAGTAGAGATAATAGTAATCGTAGAGTTGTGTGTCACAGGGACGCTTGGTCAACCAGGCTCCCACAAAATGCTGATTGCCGTCAACCTGATCCAAATGCACTGCATCTGGAATCACCGGTTGAGCCCACCAGATATCCAAATCCGTTTCCTTTTCTCGGCTGAAAAAGCGAACTCCGTCAAATGACCGCCGCGTGTTGGCCCACTCCAGGCCCGTAATCAACCGCTGCGAGCCAAACGCCAGTTCCTGACGTCCGACACGAACCCACCAGGGCTGGGCGTTGACATCCAGAAATTGCCAATCGGCGAAAGCGTTCAGTATGTCGGCGCGATTGACGTCCGTACGCAATGGCGGCAAGTCCCCACCGAACCGATGGGCATCGATGAACTCGAAATACAATCGGTGCCGGTCTAAATACGACAAGTCCATGTACGCACGAGTGCGCAGCAGATGATAATCCTGGTCTGTCCCCGACAGTCGTGCGTTCGATTCCCCCATGTATCGCCACCAGATTGAACCGCCGGTTGTAGTTAACCAGTTGCAGCCTAACTCCTGGCGCTTCAAGCCATCGGTGTAACCCCAACTCTTGGTGGGATCGTCCAAAAATTTCCAGTTCACATCAAAGAACGACAACGGCATCAAGCCAAAGGGCGGGTAAGGATAGGGAGGCGGCTCGTCACGACAAACTCCACACCAGGCATCCTTGGCGGAATAGTAGCCGGGGCCCTTGCGAGGAATTCCATAAAAACCAGGTTTGGCCAACCGGTAAGTCAACGGAACATCCTTCCAGTAGGGGTCGATCCTGGTAGGTTTGGGTTCTTCTGATTTCGCGACCGCCGACTGGCTCGCATCGGTTGTTAGCCCGGATGGCGTCAGCGGGTCGTCCGTGATCGACAAATAACTTGCCGCCCCATTCCAGGTTTGACCATACGTTGTGGTACCAGCCAGAACGCCAGCCCAAAAAAACGTGATCGCTAGAGACGTGAGCGTCCGTGCTGACAATTCGATACTCTTCATGGATTGACTGCTAGCGTTTCGAGGTGTGCGAACGGCGTTTGGGAAACTTCAAAAGAAGTCGTCGCCTAGAATCATTATCGACTGGCGATTTAAGGCAAACGAATCCGTAGTAAACGGATTTGCTGATCCTGTATGCTCAACGTGTCAATCCATTCCGATTGGTCAAATCGGTAGGCGACCCGAATCCCCTTCAGGCGTTGATCTGAGAGGTGTTGGACCAGTTCGCTCAGTACCAATCGGCGTTCTGGGGAACCTGGCGACAGGTCCACGACTGTGCTCAAACCGCTCAGTGGCCGAATGGTGACATCCAACAGATCCGTGTGCTCAATCCAATCTTCGATCAATTCCTGAACTTGTTCTGTTGTGACCACAGCGCCATGAAGCTGTGGCAGTTCGTCTTCGGTTGCGCCGGAGTTCATGGGGCGGGCTCCGGTCGGTTCGGCGCTGGTGTCAACAGAATGGACTTCTCGGGTGAGACACAGACGAAGAAGCAGACTCCGCAACCAGTACAGAGATCCTGGCGGATCACCGGCAACCCGTCGTGAAGTTCGATGGCTCCCTCCACGGGACATTGCTCTAAACACACTGTGCAATGGCTGTTTTGATAAGCCAGGCAGGTCAGCACTTCAATGGCTGCGATTCCCATCTGAACGGGCAAGGTTGGATTGAGGGCTTTGGGTTGGCACGCAGCCACACAGGGCTGATCGGGGCACATCCAGCAAGCCTGGCGCGCGGCGTCGATGATTGGCGTCCCTGCAGCCGCGCGGAAATGCTCTGGGGCAACCACAATGGCTTGATGGGGACAAGCGCGAATGCAATCGCCACACTGGGTACAGGTCTCTAAAAACATTTCCTCGGCGATGGCGCGCGGAGGCCGATGCACAGGAAACGTTCGACTGCCGCGAGTTACAGCGCGTTGTTCCGAATCATGTTGATCGTTAAGGCATAATGAGTCATCGGCAAGATTCGACTGGCCGCGCGTTCCGTTGCCACCGTAATCTCCAAACCAGAATCCCCCACGCAACCATTCGCGCCGAGACGGTTTGTCGGGTACTGCCGCCATGGCCAAGACTCAAAAGCCGTTGTTGGTGAACATTTGATCCAGTTCCGCTGACGGCGCGTGGCACTGGGTACACGATACGCGCCAGGGGTGACTGGTGCGAATCGGGTTTGCTCCCTGGGGACCATGGCAACTCAAGCAGTTTTCTCTCATCCAGGTCGTATGCGGGATCGTCGGTGGCGCTCCTTCCCAGGCGCGCGAACCCGGCCCTGACATCTCTCGCCCCTGGAAACTGTTCTCGACAGTCAACCACGGGGACGATTCCGTGGAGTGCATTTCAGCGTGGCATTGAGTACAGTTCGCATAGCGCGGATGTGACATCGGCGGAGCCCACACGTGTTTTCCGATGTACCTGCCTTCCTCATGGCAGGCCAGGCAACTGTGCGTTGACATCTGGTCGATGGGGTGCGGCACCACGGGTGGAGCGCCATCGAAGGCGCGGCGGCTGAGGCGCGATACGAGAAACTCACGGCGATCGGTTGGCCCAAACGAAGGATGCTGATCGCCCTTTTCGTTCGCCGGGCCCGACGGCAAATCGGCCAATGACGAGCGCCATTGCCGATTGACTCCTACAGCGCGACGATCAAATTCCTGATAACTCATGGATGGCAACGCACTGTCGGGTTCCAGCACCTTGGCGGTCAATCCTCCGGGCAAATCCGGAATTGGTGTCCCTTGCCGTAAACCAACGATAAACCCCACTGCAATCAGGCCGAACACAGCTACCAACAACAGCTGGAAGGCGCGCGTCAGGCGTTGTGCGGGATGTGGATCCATGGGTTCAAACATCATTGCATCCTTTAGCTCAATGATCCGGCGTACGGGTCACAAGTATTACACCTTGACAATTCGTACCGCGCATTTTTTGTAGTCCGGTTGTTTGGAGAACGGATCGTGGGCCTCGAGCGTCACCAGGTTGATCAATTTTGTTTCGTCAAAGAAGGGAACGAAGACCTGGCCTCGCGGCGGCCGCCCGCGGCCGTTGATCCACACCGGCAATTCGAGCGCGCCGCGGCGAGATTCGATCCGGACCCGGTC
>DAOLCX010000024.1:0-2398 GCA_035327685.1 Pirellulaceae bacterium
GCTGCCAACATTCCTCTTCCGTGCCATCGCGGCCATGGCCGGCGACCAGCAATACCGAATGGCCGCCGACCGCCTGCGTATCGCGGATCGCCGTCTCCAGCGACTCCCGCGCCTGCTGGCGAACTTGCGGATCGGGATCAGTGTGGCGGATGGACCAATGGGTCGAGTTGACCGTTCCATCGACGGGGAGTCCGCTTTCGGCAATGGCCAGTTGGGTTGCAGCGACGTCCATTCCCGGCGAGTCCATTTCGATCGCTTCGAAGCCAGCCGCTTTGGCCGCGCGAAATTTGTCGGTCAGTGTCCCTTCGACCTGAACCATGCCAATCTTAAGCGTTTTCCAGACTCGGCCTTTAAGGCTGACGTAGGGGCGAGCGTACCATGGGTTATCCATGCTGCGCGACGAACGGGGACTCATCGCTGTTAGTCCCATCGCAGCAGTTGCTGTGGATGCGGTTAAAAAAGCTCTGCGAGTAAAGCGTTGCATGATGTTCCCCTAAAACGTTTCCTGCTTCAAACACTCCGTTGACGACAAATACCTTCGCACTTCAGTCAATTTAACAAAATCTCGCTCCAGCGTCGGGGTGGAGCAACCTATTTGCAGAAAGTAGGCAGGTAGGCCGGGTGGAGCAAATCGTCGTTTATGCCAGCCATTTACCTAAACGTCTCCGACGGCTTGCGTAACCCGCCAAAGTAAGCTGAACCGACACCTGCCGCTAGTTGTCTTGTCGTTCTCAGCGTGACAAGATGGTCATGCGCTGGGGCAAACCCGCAATTTGAACACTGCAAGTAAGACCTCAGGGCGAGCAAGTGAACTCGGTAATGGTTCACTTGCTGGCGCGTCGAGCACGAATGACACGCCGATTAGTGGGATTCCAAGCTGTAAGAAATGCGAGCGAATTGATAGGCCCGTGACGGCGGGTGGGGCGATGTCGGACTTGGTGGTGATTGACGGTTCAACGGGTGAAGGGGGCGGGCAGATCGTCCGCTCGGCATTGACCCTGTCGATGGTGACGGGACGGGCGTTCGAGATCACCAACATCCGCGCCCAGCGCTCCAAGCCGGGCCTGCTTAAGCAGCACTTGACGGCCGTTCAGGCCGCGCGGGAAATCTGCGGCGGTGGCGTGACCGGGGCCGAATTGGGATCGCGCCAATTGATCTTTGCACCGGGTCCCGTGCAAACTCGGAGTTTTACCTTTGACATCGGCTCGGCCGGCAGCACCACGTTAGTGGCGCAGACGCTGATTCCCGCATTGATGACGGCGGATGGAGCATCGAGCCTGGTGATCGAAGGGGGGACACACAACATGGCGGCCCCTCCCTTCGATTATTTGCAACAGGTCTATCTGTCCATCATCAATCAGCTCGGCCCACACATCGGTTGCGAATTGCTGTCCCACGGATTCTATCCTGCCGGTGGAGGCAAGATTCGCGTGTCGATTGAGCCCAGCGCGCATCTGCGCGGCCTCGAATTGATGGAGTTAGGCGGACCGCCAATCGGTCAGGTGACGGCGTTGGTCTCGCGACTTCCCGAACATATTGGCCAGCGCGAATGCGAGCTGATTCGGCATCGGGCCGGCTGGCAAGCCAAGCAATGTACCGTGCGCAACGTGACCGATTCTCCTGGACCTGGGAACATCGTGATGATACGTTTGACCAGCCCGCGCGTCACCGAGATGTTCACCGGTTTTGGCAAGAAAGGTGTCTCCGCGGAACAGGTCGCAGCGGGTGCCTGGCGCGAAGCCCGGCAGTTTTTAATGGACCAGGTGCCGGTGGGTGAATATCTTTGCGATCAACTTTTGTTGCCGCTGGCGTTGGCCGCCGCGCAAGGTCAGACGAGCAGTTTGTTGACCGTTCCGTTGTCGCAGCACAGCCAGACGCACATCGACATTATCCAAAAGTTTCTGAACATTCGCATCGAAATCGAATCCATCGGCCCCCGGCAGGTCAAAGTCGGCATTTCTTTCCGTAATCACTGAAAGCCTTACCAGGCCAGGTTCCTTGTGTCACCAAACTAATCCAATTCGCCCCTGAAAAACCTGTTGACAGTTTTTTGGGGGGGCCGGGTAAAGTCGCGTATTGTCTTCTTGGTTGGTGGGTTATTGAGGAGGTTGATGCCATGAGACTCTTGATAGCGACTGCACTCATTCCAATTTGGGCAGAAAGGGGACGCCCAATTTTTTGGGCGTGCGCCGGCGGTGCGTTGGCCGGATCGCCGTCGAGGACTCAGCCATAACGACGAATCGGGTAACGCGGTGAGATGGATACGACCAATTGGCCCTCCCCAAAGGAATGCAACTGCCGGAGGGTGCATCTGTCGGTAGGCGCTGTTTTGGTGGTGAGTGCGTTGTTAGTGAGCAATCCGGGCTCCCACCGAGATAAACTCGGTGGCGAGCGGGCC
>DAOLCX010000024.1:2498-10306 GCA_035327685.1 Pirellulaceae bacterium
GTTGTTAGTGAGCAATCCGGGCTCCCACCGAGATAAACTCGGTGGCGAGCGGGCCCCAGCCGAGCTTGTCTCGGTTGAGTCCAGGATTCATCACTACACGAACTCCGGGGTGGGCGGGCCCCAGCCGAGCTTGTCTCGGTTGAGTCCAGGATTCATCACTACACTAACGGCGAAGAACCGAGCCACCAACGTTGAGCGGCTGAGTGTAGATCTGCGCGGCGAGTTAGACTGGATCGTGATGAAAGCGTTGGAAAAGGATCGCCACCGCCGCTACGAAACGGCCAACGGTTTGGCAATGGACATTGAGCGTTATTTGTCCGACGAGCCAGTCCAAGCCTGCCCACCCTCGCGCGCCTACCGCATCCGCAAATTCGTCCGCAAGCATAAATTGGGAGTGGCAATCTCGATTACCGTTTTGTTGGTCTTCGTCGTCGGCTCCGCCGGATTGGCGGTAAGTAATGCGGCGATCCTGGCCAATGATGGCGATTCCCACTTTTCAGAAGTAACGTACGAGGAGGTCGAGGAAGTTGTGCGGGGTAAGAGGTCGGGAACGATCATTGATGCTCGTTACCCGGATGCCTTTGCTGCCGGAACGATACCTGGCGCGATCAATTATCCGCTCGATGTCCGCCTGGAGACGGAGCGGCAGCTCATTGAAACGTTGCGTTCGGCGCCACGAATCGTCGTTTTCTGCGAAAGCGCCGGTTGTCCTTGGAGTGACCACATCGCGCGCCGTCTGGACCTCATGGGAGTTCGTTCTGTTTCTATTTTTCGGCAAGGTCATCGGGAATGGAGAAAGCGCAGCCGTGAACAAGGAAAAGGGACAACCGATCATCAGTGATCCGGTACGCTGGTGCCTGGCGGGGATTCTTGTTTTTGCCGCGGTGGGCCACCTGCAAAACCCACATCTCGTATTGAACGATGTGCTCAATTATAGAATCGTCAGTGGTCGAGTTGCCGTTTGGGTGGCCATGTTGTTACCATTTTGCGAGTTGGCCTTGGCGGCCATCTTGTGCGCCCGTGTCCCTCCAACCGTAGGTTTTGGGATGGCTACTGTTCTGTTTGGCGTTTTCGCAGCGTCTCAATGGATAGCGTGGTTTCGGGAATTACCGATCGATTGCGGTTGTTTTGGTGGATTTGTTCGGCGACAGATTGGTCCGGCATCACTGGTTCTCGTCAATGCCATGTTCCTGGTCTCGGTCGTTGGAGCCATTACCGGATGTATCATATCCAATAGAGAAAAAGTCGTTCGAGGATATCATTGACATGAACGAGGATATCATTGACATGAATGCGCCACGGCAGACATGGATTTCAAGTACGAAAATCGGGCGATTTACGCGATGGTTTCATTATGGGTTCAGCAATGGCGCTCGAAACAAAATGTGGTTCGCCATTCTGTTCGTTGTAACAGCGGTTTGGCAATCGTCGAATCGTACTGCGGCGCAGGACGTCTGGCAATGTGTGCCAGAGGGAGTATTGGCGGCGGTCGTCGTCCACCGACCGGAGAAAATCGCGGACTTGTTGCTAGGCATGGTTGACGCCGCTGCCGATGATGCCCAATTTGTGGAGTTGTTAACGGGTGGTTCCGATCCGGTCTGCCGGCCCGACGATAGGGAGTCATTGATCGACAGAACACGAGAGTGGATTGAGCTGATTCGATCATTCAAGTCGATATGCGTGTTTGTTACCGAGATATCGCCGTCGTACAAGTACTGTGCAGTCTTTGAAGGGAAGGCCGCGGAAGCCGAAAGGGACTTACCGCCCTCTTTGCCAATCGCCTGGTTGGTTGACGCGTTGGGCGCAACGCACTTCGAGAGTCCAGAAGAATCGGAGGAGCGCCAAAAGCAGAGATTCGAACCTGGTTCAACGCAAAGTGATGAAGTCAATCGCGATCAGTTTCTGCAGCTCGTGAAAAAGTTCTTTACCGACATCCACGTGACGCATTGGCGTATGCAAGGAAAGTGGTTGGTACTGGGAAACTCAGAAGAACTCGTTCAGAACGCCTGGGCGGCGTGTGTGAACGAGGAGCTTACCAGCCGGTCGCGATCCCTTGTGGAAAATCGCCGTTTCGCGCGCGCTCGTCAGCTCAAGAACCACCGCGCATTTGAGGACCTGGAGGGTTATTTTTCGCCTCTTGATCTATTGCCGCTGTTGGGCAAGGCTTACACGCCGCAGCACCTTGAAGACTTTGGCTTTTCTGAGTTGGTGGGAGCATGGTGCGAGATCTCGCTACCCGACCCGCAAGACAAAGGTTTGAGAGGTACTTTTTCGTTTCGCCTAGCCGTTCCGTACACCGTACCTCCACTGGGAATCGTCGAGGTATGGCAATGTTCACAGCCTATCCAAACGGCGCCGGACATTCGGGGCTTACTCGAACGCTGTGACCTGATACCAAGGCGCCTGGTGATTCAGAATATCGATCGTCCCAGGCGATTGGAAACGATGGAACGAATCTATCGAGAGAAGAATGACCTGGCAGGTTTAGAGGCGTACTTGAATGAGGCATTGCGAATCTCTGGTAGCATGGAACTCGACAAACGAACGTTTAGCGGCTATACGTTGTTAATGCAATATAGCCATCGGCAACCCGGGCATATCCCCGGAAGCATGCAAATCACAAAGGCGAAATATGCCGACGCGGCGCTGGAGATGGTACGCGACATAGCGCAACGGCGTAACGAATCACCGGGCCCTGAAACCAAGCGTTTTTATTTCGGTGAGTACGAAGGTTGGTTCCTGGATGATCATGACCATCGCGTAGAAGCGATCCGCCATGGAATGAATGAGCAATTGGCGCGAACGAGTGATAAGGTTGCCAATCAGGGTATTTTAGCCATGAAACGATGGGTTTGCTTTGTTGATCGATTTGTGGCTGAGGCGTTTGATGGTGTGGAACCCGACGAGATCGACGCGCGGCACGTGCTTGCCGAGTACGATCAGGTGCTGGCCGATCTCCTCCATGACGTGAATCCCTGGTGGCTTGAGGTCATGTTTCCAGAGTTTCGTGAGATCATTCGACTTGGTTCGCTACGGTTTAACTACTATTGCACATTTTTGGACCAACGATTGGCCCGGCGCAGGCAAATCTCCGGACAAGAAATAACTTTGGAGACGCGGTCCGACCGATTGTATGCTATTGGCGAATGGTTTTATCGCAGGACGCTCAATCAGTTCGGCCCCGACGTTCAAGCGTTTGCCTGCCGAGAGGGTTGGTTTGAATGGCACTGGCGAGCGAGGATCAAGGACCACATCCCTTGAGCAGCCCAATCGCGTTTCGGATCAAAAACACCTTTATCCACACGTTGTCAATTAAAAGCCCATACGGAAAACGCTCAAGGCAAGCCACAAGTGTAAACGAGTTGGCCGTTTTGGGTTCGACACTTATTTGGATGCGAGGATGGAAGTTTCTGGATAAATCTGGAAGAAACAACCTGCGAGCCCCAGTTGTCGGTGACACCATTCTGAGTCGGCCGGTCAACGGATCGAGGGCTTCCACGCGGAATGTTTGTCACCAAGCGGGCCAACTGAGTTGCAGGGGGCCATCGCCGCGACTGTAGGTTCCTTGCAGATGGCGGCCAAGGCGCGTCGGCGTGAAACGAACGCGGCCCGATCGTTGTCCTTCATGCCAGGTCCCTTCCCAACCACCATCGACCGTTTGGAGCTGGCAGTAACCTCCAGGATACTCAGCTCGCCATTGCTCCTTTGCATCATCGCTTCGACTTTCGCCCACGCGTTGGAAACGAAGTTCACCGAAGGGGGTTTGCCACGCGCCATCGTCCAAACTGATTGGGGTGCGCGGCCTCTCCCAGGCGGCGAATGTCAGGTCTGATAGCGATATCTCGTGTGCGATCCGTTCGTTGAGGTGAACGTCGAGAACACGGGCGCGAATTAATGGGTCGTCCCGTTCCCAATCGATGTCGATCAGTCCGACGTTTGGTTCATTAAACGCCGGGCCGATCCGCAACGGATTGCCCCCGGTGTGCGACCAACCTTGATTGACTCCACTGGAAGTCAAATCATAGATCGGATACAGTCCCCGGCGATCCACCAAGCTGGTTTCTGCCCAATGGGTATCGCCGGACAGAAAAAAGACCCCTTCGGCCGAAGTCGAGAGAATCAATTCGAGCAACCGTTCTCGTTCGCGGGGCATATTGGCCCATGCTTCGTAGCCGTTGTGGCCGGTGCCGAACTGAGTGGACATGCCGAACAAACGAATTCGCGCGGGCTGCCGCAACTGTTCTTCCAACCAACGCCACTGCTCGTCACCCAACATCGTCTGTTCTTCGTCATCTCGCAGCGGCCGATAGTCGCCGATTTCGGGGTAGGGCGGACGCTCGTTGGCCAGCGGCGAACGAAAGGTCCGGACATCGAGGAGAATGATCTGCACGCGGCGTTCAGGCGGCCCCAATAACGAGGACATATAATTTCCGGCGCGCTGGCGGCGCGGCGAATCGGCGGGTTCATCGAAAAAGTCCAGGAAGACTTGTTTCGATTCCTCGCGATGCGGGTATTCGCGACCGGCGTCGTTTTCGCCGTAGTCGTGATCGTCCCAAATTGCCATCACGCGGGAGACACTCACCAAATCGCGCCACGCCGGTTGCCGACCCAGGCGGCGATATTTTCGTTTCAGCACATCCATGTTCCGCGTGTCGCCGTAGATGTTGTCTCCCAAAGCCAGATAGAGTTGCGGCTGCAAGGTGGCCGCGCGTTCCAAAACAGGGCAGGGGAGTCGTTCCTGGTAACACGAACCGAACGCCAGGCGCGTCAGAATAAAATCGTCCTCGATCGCGGCCGGTGGACGATGATCCAGCGCGGGGGAGGCTGCGCGGTCGTCGTCGGCGAGCGATTCCAAGTCGATCGAGCCCGAGTCTTGCCAGGCAAACTCGATCAGGACCGCCGCGTGATCGCTGGGAAAGGGGCTCGTTTCTCGGGGCAATCGCGCATCGTTCCAATCGCGAGGGAGTGTTTCAGCGCGCATCGGATGAAGACGTTGCGGCGCGGCGCCGTTTCTCAAATAGATCCGATCGATCCGTTCCGGAGGGTCGGCTTGACCGGTCTCCGGATCGACGTCCCACATCGGTGTCCAGGTGTTTCCAGGTTCGGTTAGGGGATCAGGGTGAACGGTTCGATACGTGTCCATGAACCCTGCACCGCGCACTAACCGACTGACGGGGAGCGGCAATGCGCGGCGGTACTTCGTAGGGACGCCCGTGGCTTCAGTCCAATCCAGGTCCGATGGGCAATTCCAATCGCCGCCGACGACAAGCGGAATCTCCAATGTCAAATGCCCCAGTTCATCCAGATAATCGAGCAGCCGCTGGGCCTGGCCAAAGCGGTCCGATTTGTCGGTCTCGCAGGCGAGCAACTCCAGATCGGTCGGAGGCGGATCCTCCAGGGCAGCCCATTGGACGGATGCGCGGTGGTCCAGCCAGACGCTCCACACGACAAACTCCCGGGCGCGGCTATCGCGGATTCTCGCGCCGACTCCATGCCAAGGATGATGGAAAAATGTATCGACAAACGGCCAGCGGCTGACCACGGCCAAATGCGGGCTTTCGTGTTGCCAATGGTGCCAGCCGAGTTGTTCTGCCACCCAGGCACCGAGTGTCTGTTCGGTGCCCGCCAGTTGGTAGCTCTCTTGCCACAACACCACATCCGCACCGCTGTCGCGAATGGTTTGCAGAACACGTTGCTTGCCGTCGGGACCGTAAGGGTTCGATCCCCGTTCGGTATTCCAGGACAGAATGCGGAGCGTGTCCTGGGCCGTGCCGTCGGCGGCGAGAACGGAAAAAACAAAAACGAATAACAAGATGCGCTGAAGCACAAATATTGGGCCTGCTCAAAGTACGATTGGCTTTTCAGCCAGAGTCCTTTTCCATCTCCGAGATTCTCGCGCCATCCGCGTATCTCAACCAATGCAGAACAATTGTCCTCAATTGTTCCATGTCCAGCCAGTGGTTTAGTATTCCTAGGAACAGCGCAATTGAGGACCATTGCCCTCCAATCGCGCACTGGTGCCAGTTTTCGTTTACCAATGTTTAACAGATGGCTCCGTGGTATTTACGCGTTTGCAAAACAAAGCGGCCTTCGCCAGTCAAACTCGCGAAGGCCGTCGAAAAAAGGTCATACGTTGGATCTAGCGACTACCGGAGGCGAACACCTGCTCCGCCGATATTCAATACGATGCCGCCATCGAGTCCAAATTCGACTCCGCCCCGCCCACGAGGACCGTTGATGGCGACGCCTGGATCGATGTAGGAACCGGTCCGTCGATCGTCAAAGTCCCAACTGTGGCCCGGAGACCCTCGATCCCCGCGCTGCCCGCCATACCCATACCCATAATCATAGTTTTGGCGCCGATCAAAACCGCGTCCGCCGACGAGAAATCGTTTCATCGAGAACACCGTTTGACGCATGCGGGCCAGTTTGTTGTCAATATGCAGTGTGCATCCGCAGAGAGGTTTGTCCAATCCACGCGCCGCACGCAATCGGGCAACATCGACCAGCGACATCATATCGAAGATCAATCGCTCCATGGCATCGACTTCGTTCCCGATGCGGATCGGGCAGCCATTTGACCTGGCCAACGAGCGGACACGGTTGGCCGCGTTCTTAATCTCTTGGCTTTTCCGCATCAATTCGATATACACTGCCGACTGACGAAACTGGTCGCGAAATGAATCGCGCAAGTCGTCGGCCTGGCAACGTAAATCCTCGCTGAGTGCGACCAGCGGGTTCGCCAAGCGATGATCCGCTTGAACTGCTCCTCCCCAAACCACCAGCGCCGCGAGACTACCTGCGGCGCACAACCACGTCTTCAACGTCTTCATGGCTACGCCCTCCGAAAAAATGTGTTGCGAATCCCGTTGGATCGCATGGGCATCACGTCATTGCAAAGGGTATGCCAGCGTGTAATTTTTACACGGTGTGCCGCAGAGTTATTGAACGAGTAAGTAACCATGCCAAGTGACTTTCCCAGAACCTAAATTACAAGCCCGAAGCGCAAGCGAGTGAACCCTTGGCCAACGTGGAAGCCTCGGTTTTTGGGATAGGCTCCACGTCTCAGTCTGGGTTGGGAAGCATACTCAAAGGGAACGGGAGTCTTTTCAGTTCAGGTGAGGTCCGGTTGTGGGGCAAGTCCTACAACGGACCTGAGACAGACTCCCGACCCCTGGCGTTGTCGGCTTCGCGATCGCAACGCACTTCGATTGAAGCGCCGTCAAATCGACCGCATTTGAATCCATTTCGCGACGAGTTTGAATTGGATGGAGTTCAAACTTGTTAATTAGTGCATCCCGTGTGGTTGCTCGGTGAGAGGAAGAGAGTTTTCGGCAGGGAGCAGAGTTTCCTGTTCGAGTACCTCCAGGGCCAGGCTGCGGTAATCCTCGGCGCCATGGGATTGAGGGGCGTATTGGAAAATCGATTGGCCGTGGCTGGGGGCTTCCGCCAAACGGATGTTGCGCCGGATGCGAGTTTCAAAACTGACGGCGTCGCACCAGGTAGTCCCTTTGCGTCGTTCGCTTTCGAAGAACGCATCGACCTCGGAAATCACCTCTTGAGCCAATCGCGTCTGACCTTCGTACATGCAGAACACTACGCCAGAAAGGGTCAGGACAGGGTTAAGGCGCCGAGCCACCAGTTCGACCGTCTTGAGGAGTTTGCTGAATCCATGTAGCGCCAAAAAGTGGGCTTGCATCGGCAACAAGACCTCTCCGGCGGTGGTCAGGGCATTGAGTGTCAGCACTCCCAAAGAAGGCGGACAGTCAATAATGGCCAGATCAAACTCGTCGTCGTCCTGCTGCAGC
>DAOLCX010000025.1:0-10129 GCA_035327685.1 Pirellulaceae bacterium
CACGGCCTTTCACCAGTTTTATCAGCAGTTTTCCGGGCACCAACACGCGTTGTCGGCGATGCTCAACGGATCGCTGCAAAAAGACGCCTACTACGCTCGGGCGAGGAATTTCTCCGGAGCCCTCGATCAGGCCTTGTTTGCCGACCATGTGCCGCCATCGGTTTATGACAACCTGATCGCTGCGGTACGCAAGAATTTATCCGCTCTCCATCGGTTCTACGAATTGCGGCGACGGGCCATGAAACTCCCCGACATCCACCATTATGACACCTACGTCCCGATTCTGGCCGAGTTGAACATCGAACACAGTTGGGATCAAGCGGTTGAAGTCGTCACTGCCGCTCTCAGCCCCTTGGGCGATGAATATTGCCGCACGCTGCGGGACGGTTTAAGCGGTCGTTGGTGTGACCGCTACCCCAATCAGGGAAAACGGAGTGGCGCGTTCAGTGCCGGAGGCTATCAGGGTCCGCCTTATATTCTGATGAACTTCAAACCACAGGTTCTCAACGATGTATTTACGCTCGCGCACGAAGCCGGGCACTCGATGCATACATACTTGTCAGCAACCCATCAGCCATTTCAATACTACAACTACACGATCTTCGTTGCCGAAGTCGCCAGCACGTTTAACGAACAACTCCTGTCGCACCATCTGCTCCAACATGCCGCCGATGATCGCCAACGCGCTTTCTTGATCAATAACGAAATCGACGACATTCGCGCCACCATTTACCGTCAAACGATGTTTGCCGAATTCGAGAAGATCACCCATGAAATGGTCGAAGCGGGCGAACCCATGACCGTCGAAGCCTTGCGGACCATTTATGGCAACCTGCTGCAAGATTACTTTGGCCCCGATTTTGTGATCGATGATGACCTGAGTTTGGAATGCCTGCGGATTCCACATTTTTATCACGCGTTCTACGTCTATAAATACGCCACGGGCATGTCCGCCGCGATCGCCCTGAGCCAGCAGGTATTGCATGGCGGCCAGCCAGCTTTGGATTGCTACCTGGGCTTCCTCAAGGGAGGATGCAGCCAATTTCCACTTGATTTATTGCGCGGTGCAGGTGTCGATTTGGAACAACCCGAGCCGGTCGATCTGGCTCTGCAACATTTCGCCTCCTTGGTCGAACAATTAGACGATTTATTGACATAGCCGATGACGAAATCCCGCGCTGTGCCTGGATGAGCTGGACACACTTGAGTATCGGGAATATCAGCTATAATCATATGAGGGCAAACTCACCACGATTTCAGACACGGATCATGATCGGAACGCATTTCCTGACAGTCGTTGTCCTGGCTTGTTTCGCGGCCTTTTCGTGGTCGCAGCGCGCGGCGTGGACTCAATCCAATTTGGAAACGCTAGCCATTGTGGCTGGAGATCGGGCGCAGGTTGACCAGCCCTTTCTAGTTCAGTTGCGCGAACTGCTGGCCTGGTGCGAAAGCCGACAGTTGGCGCGCGAGCAGGAGTTGACGCTACGTCTATACATCGAGCGCGACCCCGGGCGGCAGTATATCTTCTTTCCCAGTGACGACGGCGAGCGGTGGCAGCGAGCGATCTATGCGGAATGCGATCACGATTGGCGGCAGCGGATCGACGAATTGACTGCGGACTATGCCAGGAAGCTGTACCAGTTGGCCCTCACTTGGGCTGCCACAAACCGGGGGACCGACAGTTACCAATTGCTGCATGAGGTACTGTATTGGGATCCCGGCCACAGCGAAGCGCGACGCGTGCTCGGTCATCGCCGCAACGGCGACGGCTGGCAAGTCGTCTCGGAACGGCTGCGAAAACAGCGCGGTGCGCGACCGCAATCCCAGATGAACTGGCCCGCCGGTTCGTATTGGCAAATCTATACCGACCAATTTGATATCGCTTCCTGCGCTGATGAACAGACAACCTTGCGATTGAGCGAGCTTTTGCAGCAAACACAGATCGTCTGGCGACAGGTCTTTTTTGACTATTGGGGCAATGCCGGAATGCTGCAAAACTGGATCGCCGGGACCACTCGCGCCAGTCCTCCCAGTCGCAGATTCAAAATCATTCTGTTTGCCAATCGCCAACAGTACCTCGACGCGTTGACGAACTTGATTCCCGGCGTGGAAAACTCCTCCGGCTATTACAACGACCGATTGCAAACCTCTTTCCTCTATGCCGACCCGGACCCGACGATCGAAGAAACGTGGCGACACGAATTGACCCATCAGTTGTTTCAGGAATCCATTCGCGCTCGACGCGGTGCATTTGATGCCAACTCGCTATGGTTGGGCGAAGGGATTGCCATGTACCTGGAATCCATTCGTGACTTCGATGAGTTTGCGACGCTTGGCGGCTGGGACGCGCGAAAGTTACAGTTCGCACGCATGCGGCGATTGCGATTACAGCAACATCGACCGCTGGCCGAACTGGCAGTGATGTCAGGGGAGCAATTTCAACGCGATCCCGACGTCCGGCAGCTCTATAGCCAGGCAGCCGGCTTGTGTCACTTTCTGATGGTCGGCGAGCATGGGGCACTGCGGACTCAAACGGTGGAACTCCTCAGTGCAGTCTATCGCGGGCGCATCCAACCGACCGCCGTCGAGCAGATTCTCGCTCGATCGTTTGATACACTCGATCATGATTACGCCAACTTTCTCAGGGTCGGGCAGCACGACCTCAGCCAATGGCTGATCTCCCCGAACCTGGTGACTGAACTTTCGCTGGCCGATGCGATGCTGGACGATGAAGCCTGGAAGGTGCTGGGCTCTTGTCTGAAATTGAAGTGGCTGGACCTCTCCGGTCAGACACTAACGGCGCAGCACATCCAGCACCTGTCGGGCCTCCCTCAACTGGAAAAACTGTTTTTGAATCGGTGCCAGATCGATCAGGGAGTATTGGCCACACTCGTTCAACTCCCCGCATTGAGCACCTTGGATTTGCAAGGCGTGGTATTGGACAGCAAATTACAGGGCGAGTTGCAAGCCTTATCGGCCGCACGTCCGGCCCTGCGCATCCAGTTCGAGTGACCGCTCAAGGTATCGCCATCGAGCGTTTGACGCCCAGCCGCAGGCGCCGCCCAAAAAACTCTGTGATCAAGTCGTGAGCCGCTGCGCGCAATGACGAGTTAAATCGTGACCTTCGATCAAAACGGCCAGGACCACCCGTGCGAGACGCGATTTAGGTGACTTTGATTGGGGGGCAACAGAACGTGGACAAAGGAATTGAGGACAACTGAATAACGAACATGAAGGGCTGAATTTCTACGATGCGGCGAGCAAAGAACAAAACCGTCCCCTGATTCACTCGACGACCGCGTGCCGCATTCGGTAGATGGCCCAAGTATTGCCGTCGGGGCCGGTAAAATCTTGAAAGTAAATTTCGCCTCGAATGGTGATCGGACGAACGGTGAAATCGGTCGTTTTCCCCTCCGCAAGCTCCACTAAAATGCAGTCGTAGAGTGCCGCCCCTGGTCCAAAACAACACTCTTGGTCATCGCGGACAAACACAAATTTGGTTAGTCCTGACTGGCGGAAACTGGGGCGAATAAAGCCCTTGATACGCACGGTTCGCTCGAACAACTCTTCAATATCACTGGTCAACATCTCACGGGAAAACGCGTCGCCCACTTCCATGTCGAACTTCAACGAATCAAACGTGATATCTTTGACTGTATTTTTGTCATCATCGGGAAGCGCCCTGACGACTCGCGTCTCAAGAATGGGAACCGTTTGACCGCTGCTGACTTCCGCAACGCTCAACCACGCAATGGACAAGCAACTCGCCATGCATACTGCGCGGAAATCAGGCCACGCCGACAGTGACCAGTTACCAGACGTTGTCTGCTTCGATTTCATAGCAGATTCGGGGAACATCTTTCTCGCCCATGATATCGCGCGTCGTTTTGTGCAAACGAAAGGTACCGGTCACGCGGCGCAATTGCCAACTGTAATCAACCGTTTGATCACCCATGATCCGGATGCCCACGATATCTGTCATTTTAGGGTTTCCCCCGAAACAACACGAGCCGAAGTCCCCGACCAAAATGAAGCTTTTTAACTTGGTTTTCCTGTCATTGGGCCGGACGTACCCTTTCATGAATACTTTTTGGCCGTCCAACGCTTCGGCGGCCTCCGCATAAAAAGTGTTGCTCGTTCGAGTGTTCGGCCTCAATTCGTAAAAATTGACCCGTTGATATCCTTCCGGAACCTCGGTCGCGTAAACATACGAATGCCAGGCAATGCCCAAACCCAGGCAAAGCAAACCGGAAACCAGGCCAACCCGCGCCGCGGTACGGCCGTACAATTCACTCGGGAACCGACGGATGTTGATCAATCCCAACGCGCCAAAGCAAATCGCCAACAACGGCAATACAAGAAACACGGCGGCCCAGATTCCCAAAGGTGCCAGAATCCCAAACGTCAATGCTGCAATCGCCGATTTACTCACGCTGAAGTATGGGTCGGCGACAACATCTTGGCGTTGGGCATCGACTTGTAACGACGTCACCGTTCTGCCATGCACCGGCACTTCTTGCAAAACTTCCATTTGCCGCCCCATCTTGAAAATCACACTTGACGCTGAATTTTTGTGGTGATCCGCCAGTCACTATTATACACGATCAACAGCAACCGCCCGGCAAATATTTGGAACCGCATTCCGCCGGGTCCCTGCCAGAGTCGCCAACTCTAACGAATTTGGCGGCACTTACAAAAACACGGTATGGGGAACCTGGCGATAATAGAGAAATGGTTCGCACCGAACGAACGGATCGCCGCCTGGTCAGTACAACAGCCGCTCGAACCATCCGTTGATCACCGACCACAACAAGGCGAACATCAGCCCGCTGACCACTACGGGAGTGACCAGCCACCACACGCTGAACTGTCCAGATGCCTCCTGTTCCGCCACAGGTACCGAAGTCGTACGACTCGCCAATTCAGGACGAGCCACCCTCGGCGGCGCGGGCTCTGTTGCCATGGATCGGCCAGCCGAGGGTGGGCCCGTCCCTAGAGAACCTACTTGTTCTACGGATACTCGCGAACTTGGTTCACTTGAGTTCGCTCCAGACATTTCGCCGGCGCCCGGATGTACAACCTGCGTCTCCACCGCGCCATCAACCAACAGACCTGCAGGCTGCCCTTCTTCGGTCGGCTGCTGTGGAACCGAGCTGACCGGACCATCGCCAAAACCAAAATCGGAAAAGAACGAAGCGCGGCGCACGGAATCGGGATCAATCGCCCGCAATTCCTCCAGTTTTTCCTTGGCCTCTGGTTTGGGGCAGGTCATCAGGTACTGGACGATCGGCACACGCAACCAGTTGTTCGTCGGTTCGGCCTCTTTAAACATCTCGACCAGACGATCCAGTACCGACCAATCCTCCCAGCGGGCCAAATCCGGGATCACCATGTCGGCCAGCTTCGGTCGATCCAAAATCAGTCTCAGCGATTCCACCAATCGCCCGCGTGGGATATGACTCGCCTCCGTCCCATGAAAACGAATGGCGGAGACAGCCGCCAATGTATCGACGAAATCGACCTCATCGTTGGCCAAGAAATGCTTTTCGATCAGCGGCAATCCTTCGGACTTGGTCAAACACAGGTAACAGGCGACCAACGCATCCAACCCCGCACGCGCGTTGCGATCTTCAGATGTCAATAACTTCTCCAACACCACCACGTCATCAGCCTGACCACAGACTCCCAACATCGTGAAATACAACCTGCGGCGATTGGTAGGCACATCCGGGTTCTGGATAAAGTCCAACAATCGAGCCCGGTCCATGCGGTCTTTCAGCCCAATCAAATCTTCGTAGCTGGACGTGGCAAATTCGTCGTAGGCGTCGAAGGCCAGCGCCGATTCTTCATCTTCAAAATACTGCTGAAAGAATTCCAGGCGATCGGAACCCTTGGCGGGCAACTGTTGAATGTCGTGCAAATATTGAACCATCCGCGGTGAAGACTTCATCGGCGTCGTCCACACGATAAACGGCGGGTCCACTCCCATCACCAGGAATTCCTGGCCCACGTCATAAGTCCCTACCAACACCGTCTCGAATTGCAACTCGGGCTGAACAAACCGACTGCCCTTGAGTACTTGGGTCACCTCCAACTTGGCCTTGGGCAACTCAGCGTCCAAGTCTGTGATCGGGCGGGGAAGCGCCGTCAATCGGGCGATCACCACCACATCATTGGTTTTTATCTGCTCCGTAAAAGTCATATTGATGGCCGAACAAAACGGACACCAAGCGGAAAAAGTGCCGCGGGCGCGCAGTTCAACTGAACTAGTCCACCACCCCAGCAGAGCCAATATGACGATCAACCGATGCATACGTCTAAAATTCGTTGACTATTTACCCAACGACTGAGAAACATCCGTCCGGTACGCAGAAATCGCTGGAAAAGTTCCCACCACGACCGCCAGCGCCATCAACGCCGGAATCACCAACAATTCCGGCGACACCTGGAATTGTACGAGATTTGCAGGAAAAATGTTACCCGGCAACCAATAGAAAATCGGTTCCGCCGGTGCAAAATCGAACAACCCAATGCGGATTCCAGCGTAACTCTCTATCAGCGGGCTCAAGGCCGCATTCAATACGTGGCCAGCTATCCAACCCAACATTCCCCCAGCGACAGCTAGCAACAAGGATTCGACCAGAACAATCGACATCACCTGGCTGCGACGCGCACCCAAAGCCCGCATCACGGCGATCTCGTGCCTCCGCTGAGTCATTGAATTGTACATGCCTACCAAAATACTCACGCCGGAAACGATGCAAATCATGAACGTCAATCCCAACAGCAACCACCGCGCCGGATCAATCGTGGATAACAAGGCCGTCACCTCAATCACCGGATTGACTGCCTGGACCGAAGTTTGGGCCCGCACCGGATTAAAGGGAGACCACCGCCGCAACGACTCCATCCCTGCTTGCTCGATTTGCTTGGGCATGGCGTACGCAAACAAGTCTCCCGCAAATGGATCCGCACCCTCTTGATCTCCCGCCCCGGCTTTGATTAACACTGCCGTCAACTCGCGGTGCTCCATCGGTAGGGGAATCCGGTTGAGCAATTCCGGATCGCGCAAATTCAAGGCCTCCGTTTCACCCGGCCTCGGCCGAGGCCCCAAAATCAATCCTGGAATCGGCGCGGCCTCTGCCATCGATTGTTCAAACAGCGGGTTGATGTGATCGTCAATCAAAAAGAACCCTTCCATATTGACGAATACCACCCGGTCGTGCGGTGTCCCCGTCAACTCCAGGATTCCCAACACGACAAACGGTTGCTGATGCAAATGCGACGAGGATTCGCTGGGAACTCCATGCGTGATCTGAATCCGGTCGCCGACCTGCAAGCCGCTGCGCCGGGCGACAATGCCTCCGACCACACCCCCGTAAAATCCGACCTCGGCATCGTCGTCGTCAAAGAACCGACCAGCCGCCAATCGAAAACGTTCATCCGTATCCAGGTTCAAAACCAAATGCTCAAAAAAGTCTTTGTTCGTCGCGCAAACTCGATAATTGTCCTCAGACCTGGGATCGACCCAATAGTCTCCCATCAGGATGGGAATAGCGATCTCCACGTAAGGTGCGAACATCCCTGTCCGACCAATCCGCATGAAGTCCAACTGTTGTTGCCGGAGGGCGTCGGCAGACAAAACCTGCGCGGCAAACCCCCATCCTCCTCCCGGTGTCTGGGCACAAGCCGCCAATAGCCCCTCGGCACGTTGCCGCTCTTCCAGGCTGCGATAAGCAATGGAATTCCGCATTTCCCGTTCGCGTTTGGGCTGCTCGCAAAAGGCCAGGTAGTAATCGTACGGGATCGTCTCAATCGGTTTGCTCAAATAGAACACCGAGTTCAACACCAACTGCAACGGACTGCCCCGCGCGCCCAACAGGATGTTGTAGCCAAAACTGGAGTTGTTTCGAAAGAACTCACTAATCAAGCCATAGACCGTCAACACGGCGACCACCAGCATCACACCCAAGGCCATCGAGATCACTGTCAATAGCGAACCCAACCGGCGATAGAGAATGCTATGCCAGGCAATTTGAACCACATTCATCGGTATTCACTCCTGATCTCGCGCGGGTCTAACTGGTCGCCCGTGCGCGTTGCATCACGAGGTTCATTTGATTCAAATGATCGACCCGCGAGAATTGTTCTGCGACCTCCGTCGAATGAGTCACCATTACTAACGCAATCCCCTCGTCGCGGCAACAACTCCGAATCAAATCGATAATCGTCTGCTGGTTAGCCGGATCGACATTGGCCGTGGGTTCATCGGCCAGCAACAACTTAGGGCGATTGGCCAGCGCCCTGGCCACGGCCACTCGCTGCTGTTCGCCAACCGATAATTCCCGCGGTCGATTGCGCATCCGATGTTTTAAGCCTACCCGCTCCAACAACTCCCGGGCGCGCCGCCGACTCGGTCGAACCGACGAAAACGTCATACCCAACAATACATTCTCCAATGCTGAAAACGGGTCGAGCAAATTGAAGGTCTGAAATACGTAGCCCAGCTTGTCCGCGCGTATCTGATCTCGCTTGGCTTCCGAGTATTGCGACAATCGGACGCGATCAAGCGTGACCGTCCCCGTATCTGGCCGCACAATCCCCGCGATGATATGGAGCAGCGTGGTCTTGCCGCATCCACTCGGCCCCCACAAAACGCATTGCTCCTTCTCAGCTACGCTGTACTCGGGCAAATCCAGAATCTCGACCACCCGACCACCCGGTTGGCGAAACGATTTTCGAATGTCGCGAAGCTCTAGCATGATCGGCAAATTCAACAGCACGGCCAAGTTATGATGGCTTGGGTCATTACGTTAAAACCTAAGTCCCGGATCGTGACGACGCCTGGAATACGAACACCATCACAAATCTGTCAAGTATTTCGCCCTGATCAACATCCAGCAATTGCAATAAAAAAGCTCAATCAAATGATTGAGCTGTTCTCCTGCGACTCCAAATCCGACTTGCCGGCCTGTGGTGAAATCTCACGATTCAAGCCGTTGCGCAGATTTAAACTTGTGGCGAAACTTCTTCACTTAACAATGCGATCGCCGACGTCTCAACACCCATAACCCACACAGTATTGCGATACCGCTGGCTGCTGTTGGCTCGGGAATGACACTGCCAAACGCCGAAAACTCAAAATTGTCAATTCCGAGCCCATGGTCGTTACCAGCGTCATTAGGATCGTTCCATCGCAAGTACAACTGTTGTCCCGGCAACCAACTAATCCCCGTCACCGTCCATGTGATTCCGGCTACGCGATTGGGCGCCGCATTGCCGTCCAATGCCCCCGCCGTAGCGGTCGCGATCGGGCCGGTGAAGTCAAGGTTCGGTTCGGGAATATAGCCCGCGCTGGTTATCGTAATTCCCGACCCAATCAAATAGTCAAACGTCAGCGTATGCTGCGTCGTGTTTCCGCCGTTCCGCCATTGCTCACCATCGTACTGCACCGTGAATTGCGTAATCGTTGTACCCGTCAAATTCAGAAATCCCACGCCGAACAACACCGTTCCAGTAGTACCGGAGGCAATACTGCCAAGCGCACGCTCATTGACATTTGCCGAACCAAAACTATACAGCGCGCCATTGTTGTCCGAACCAGTGGACGCTCGATAAGCCGTTCGGTTGGAATACCAACCTGGAATCGTCGAATTGTCCGTCCATGTCAGATTCGTCCCAGTTGTGGTACTCAACGAATCAAAATTCTGCCCATAAACTGAATTCACAACTACGTATGGTATATCTGCGTTTGTTGGTGCGGATGGCAATACACATAACACAACCGCAACCACAACCAAGAAAAATCTTTTCATAAATCCCATCCCCCAACAGATGCCAAGCCCTGGTTTTTACAGCTACATGAGCTTTTTCAGATTAACGCTAGCGTTTCGATCCTGCAACACCCTCAGCCAAAAAACACACCAGCCCACCAAAACCCCACAAAATACCTGGAAAAGTCGTCCAGAATCATTCCGGGCAAAACTCTCGTAACATTTCCAACGTGTAAATTCCCGAGGCGTGGCCGTCGCTGAATTCGATATGGTAACCGTAATTTCCCGCCGGTTGCATGGCGACAATCTGCATCGCTGACGAAACAGCTTTCACAATCGGCAACGAAGTACTCGCG
>DAOLCX010000026.1:0-10113 GCA_035327685.1 Pirellulaceae bacterium
CAGCTTGGAGTACGGAGCCGGATCGGCTCCGATGCGACGGCAGAGTTCCGCAAACGCTTCGCGGCGGTCGCTGTCGTCACCTGGGTTGAAACGTAACAAGAAAGGTCGAAGTTCCCAATCGAAGGGCTCGTCGGCATGTCCATGCAAATACAGGAGTAAGCCCGCGAAATGAACGGCTGCCACGCCGGGATCGCGAACCATCCGTCGCAGCATCGCGTCGATGACCTCCGGCGGATGCATGGTTTCGATTTGCGTCAAGGTCAAGCTCAAGCCCTGATAGGCATCGCACTCGCCCACTCGTTGAACCAATTCGGCAAGCTGTTTGTCGGATGGAATCACATGGGGAGCCACCGAGGCCACCGCAGCGCGAAGTTCCGTTGTTCCATGATGAAATGCGTCCGCCAGCGCCTGCCTGGCCGATGGCGTATCGAGCAACGCCAGTGCCTCAGCGTCAATATAATGCCGAACCCCTCGACCCAGCAAAAACCGTTCGATTGCCACGCGCTCATCGGGCGAGGCCAAGCGGATAGCTTCGAGATCGTGCTGTGGATCGCGCCAATTATCGGCGTCGATTTGCGCCGCGCGCCGGAACCGTTCGAACATCGATTCATGAGGTTTTTCGGCCTGATCGTTCATGGTCCTTGCTCATGTTCGCAAACCTTCGCGACCGCCGATATCGGTCGGCCTTGCTCATAGCAGATTACATTCTAATGCCTTGTTCCAACCACGAGCTTATCTCAAAACCGGGGCTTCCGCGATGGCCAAGGGTTCACTCGGTTGCGCTTCGGGCTTGTAATTTAGGTTCTGGGATAGGCACTCAATGTCAGGGTTGCCCAACCATTGTCCTCGATTGTCCAAAACCTTGGCCAGGATTACCATGCTCGGGAGATGAACGATAGCGGACAATCGTTCGACAACGTGGTGAACGGTTGCGATGCGAGGTCCGCGAACCGGTCGGGAAGGTTCACGCTTTGATGAAGAGCCAATCCCAGAACCTAAGTCAGGTTGGAAAGCCTGACGTACCCGCGGCGGAATTGGGATAGGCTCCAAGGACAAACAACTTGAATGCCCCAATTAAACCAGTAGATGTGGCGGAGAGTCTCGACGAACTTTGGTCGCCGCGAGTGATCGGCGAAGTCGATGACGTCTATATCAAAGTCGCCAAAGTCCAAGGCCAATTGGCTTGGCACGCTCACGATCACGAAGACGAGCTATTTCTCGTCTTGCGTGGAACCTTGCGGATAGAAATGGACGCGCAGACGGTGGAATTCGGGGCAGGGGAGTTGTTCATCGTTCCCAAAGGGGTTCGGCACAATCCAATCGCCGATGAAGAGTGTTTGTTGCTGCTGGTCGAGAGGAAGTCAACGCAACACACAGGTGATGTGGTCACCGATAGAACCCGTTCCATCGCCGAGCAACTGCGCCCATTGAAGGAAGCATAATTAGTATGCCAGACCGCGATTCGCCCACTCGCGGCGTCGGCATGGGAGCGGACCCGGCGCCGGCCAAGGTCAATGACGTCGTCGGACGTCATTTGAACTCTCGTCGTTCCCGATTCAGTCCGGGCCGTGAAACGCCGTATGCAGGAAATGGTGTTCCGCGACTTCATGCTCCATGAAGCACTCGACGAACTCGTCAAATAATCGTGCGATAAAGGACGCCTCCATGTTTACAGACAGTCGTGCCAGCGCATTCACCAAATCGGGTCCCCGTGCGCAGTCGAAGCGCAATTGCTCGAATACGGACTCAAGCAATTGCCGGCAAGTCATCGTGTCTTGAGCCGGATTTGCACTCGCGATCGGGTCTAACGTCTCGTCGGCCATGAGTTTGCTCCTCTAATACCAACCACCACATCGCCCGGTCGCCGATCTGCGATACCGGTCGAGACAATTTCGCGTCAATCGATTCGGTTTCCCCCCTCGTCAGACGTGTTCCTGACTCTCCATAAAGCGCTGTCATGAGCGGAGCATACGCAACAAACCACTTGAGACACCCTTTTGATGCACGGCATGTTGCAACTCAGATTCGCTCCGCACAAAGAAACATCCGTTTTCCGATTGGCGAACGTGAATTTCGATAGGTCATCCCAAGACAGAAATGGCTGCTACAACGATTTGATCATAGGTCGGTACAGACGCTTAATTGATCGCAAACAGTCTTTGCGCGAGGTTTCGGCCTTACGGATCGAACCTGGACGGATCGAATCCGCTCCAGCCACGTCGAAGCAAGAACGTGTTAGGGTCAAAGAATCCCCAATGACATGCAAACTCGGCGATGCCGCGCGCTGGAAAGGACTCGTCCGCCACCGCAGCTGCCAGCGCACATGCCGTCGCCTCCTGAGCCAACGTTACCTGCGCACCCTGATTTCCAGACCACCAACATCCGCGGCCCTAATCCGCCACAAGTAACTGTTCCGGGGGCTTTGTACCATGGACCTCAGAGACATCCTCTCAAACCGAGAATTCAAACGCTTCCTTGATGAGTTGTACCTTCCGTTAAGGGGCGTTTCACCGCGAACCCACAACCCGCTACTCGCTGCGACCAATTCCGTTTATCAACGTAATACAATCTAACGGATAGTGGCGACGGAAGCAGCATGTTCTGGGGTAACCGTTCACGAAATGAAGGGTGCGTGGAGCAAGTCGTTCCACAAAACATGGTTGTTTGGAGAAATCGATTTGCGACATTCACAAGGTTTTGATCTACGACAAGACGACTTGCGGAACGCGGCAGAACCAAGCTTAACCATCAATACCGTGAACGGTTACACCAATGGAGCAAGATATTCCAACGAGATCGGGTAGGCTGCGTTGCGGTACGGTTCGTGTCCGTGGTACCTCAGGAGATTTCGAGTTGTCGATCCCATATAACTCAAAAACTAGGACAAAGACATGATAACACTCATCACCGCTGCCGTTGTGGTGTTGGCAGGCATCGTTTGCTACGGGGCGGCGCGGGTTTTCGGTTGGTCCCGTTGGCGAGCTGCCAGACAGAGGGTGCGCGGCCGTTTGGATGAAGGGCGAATTTCCAGCGGTACAGAGTTCGTTAACTTCGCAGAACTGGAAGGCCTGCCGCCAGTCGTGGCGAACTATTTTCGCGCTGCGCTTCTCGAGGGACAGCCCATGGTGACCGGCGCGCACCTGCAACATCAGGGAACGTTCAACGCGGGCCAGAAACGGGACCAATGGAAACCGTTTCGATCCGATCAACGGGTCGTCACACAACGGCCTGGGTTCGATTGGGACGCCTGTATCCGGATGCTTCCCGGTTTGCCCGTTCGCGTGCGCGACGCTTATGTTGCGGGCGAAGGGATTTTGCAAGCTTCGATCCTTGGTCTCATCACCGTTGCAAACCTGCGCAGCAGTCGTGACCTGGCCGAAGGCGAACTGATGCGATTTCTGGCCGAATCCGCCTGGTACCCCACGGCGTTATTGCCCAGTCAAGGTATTCAATGGCGGGAAGCCGACGAGCGCTCGGCATACGCCACACTGCGCGACGGCGATGTCTCCGTAACCCTTCTATTCACCTTTGGCGAGGACGGATTGATCGACACGGTTCGCGCCGAGTCCCGCGGCCGGATGGTGGGGGACAAGGTCATACCGACGCCGTGGCAAGGCCGCTTTTGGAACTACACCGAACTCGGCGGCATGCAAGTTCCCCTCAATGGCGAAGTATCCTGGCTCATCGCCGACAGTCCCAAGCCCTATTGGCGCGGCCACATTACACGATTAGTGTTTGATCATGTCAGTCGGGGGAATTCAAGTGTGATGGACTCCTGACTTGAGCGATTGAGAGCATGGGATTCTTCTATCGTTGAACGCAGATGCTTTGGTGAGCAGACTGCGAACTTGCTTCAAGGCGTTCGCCGATTTGGTCAGCGAAGTTCAGTAGGGTGACCAACTTGCCGGTCAGCCGCGAACGGGCCATCCGGATGGCCCAAGCTGGGCGTTCTCGTTGGCGAATCGAAAATAATACGTATAACACGTTGAAGAACCAAGGCTATCACTCCGAACACAACTACGGGCATGGCAAGGTCAACCTGTCGAGCGTGTTGGCCATCTGGAAGCTGTTGGCGTTTCTCGTGGATCTAGTTCAACAGGTGTGCTGCCGGCTATGCCAAAGTTGGGAAAGAAAACACAAAACCCGTCGCCAATTGTGGCAGCGGATGCGTTCCTCGGTGGATTGCTTTGTATATGGCAGCTTCGATCAACTCTTCGGAGATTCCCCATCCGTTTGCGATCAAGTCGCTGCAACGCTTTCAGCCGCTGGATCGGACGGTGTGATCGAGAATCCGCTTGATCTATTTCATTCACGCGAATCGCGCGCCGCCGATCTCGTTCGCGCCGTCGGAATCGGAATCGCGCAACAACTGGGGATCGTTGAGTTATGAGAGACCCAACGGAATGCCCTTGGTCGATTGAATCGGTTGTGGTGTAAACGCGTCTGGGGAAGAGTGTGGAATTCATCGGCCCTGTCACTACGCAGAGACGAATCCCAGCGCGAGACCTGAACCCAACTTCGCCCCGTTTCGTGTCATCGGCGCGCGTTATCGCACGCCGACTTTCCTTATTAGGTGGTCAAAACAACATGGCACGGTATTTGCGAAATCAACTGTGCCGGATTTTGGGGGGCCGATAGAAGTCGCCTGGCGCGTTTCGGTTTCGGCAACAAAGCCGGTCGGTATTTAGTCTTCCATTGAATTGACGTCACCATCAGCAGAGGTGGCGACTCTTCGGAAGTGTTTGGCAAGAACTTTAGGAATTGGACAAATGGCGATGAGCGGCCTGCGCTGGTCTTTGATGAGATTCACAGTGACGTTATCGATGCTGCTGATGTTGGCATTGGTATTGGCAGCCATCGGCGACTCCAATCCCGTCCGCGGCTCGTATGATCAAGAACCTGGTATCGAGCCGGTTCCTGAGTCGATGCAGGAGGCCGCCGATGAAGAATGTCCTTTAGTTCGAGTGATTGCGGCGCAAAATGCAACGGTTATTCGGGCGCGGCCGCAGTTGCAGCCCGGCCCGTTGTTCTCTGGGAGTGGGGCGTTTGCGGAAAAAGAAGTTGGCGAAGCGTGCGATCCTGGCCAAACCTACGGGCCTGCCTCAGTCGCGGCCGGGGGTAAACTTCGCGCGCGGCTTACCGGCGGGCCTGCGGTTCCGCAACGTTGGAGTTTGTATAACCGGGGGACCGGAGTGCGGATCGTATTTGAGCCGCTATTGGGAGCGGGTAATTATGGTCCAGCTCAAGAGGTTGCCGCGGTTTATATTCCCGCCGAGGAAACCAGCGCCGAAATTGAAGGGAGTTGGTCTGGACCCGGACGACTGACGGCGATGACGACTGCTCCCGCTGGGGCCGGGCCGTTGAGTGGATCATGTTTCGAACAATCTTATACCTTGACGGTAGAGGTCATCGAAGCCGCCGAATCGGAGGTTTTGCAGACGGGGATGACCCTGCAGGACGGAGATCGGATCGTCTCCGATGAGTATTGGGGAAGGATAGTGCTTGGCGGTTCGAAGATTTTTATACAAGGCGGCGAGGTCACGTTTAGTCGAATGGGCGCCGAAACGTTGACTCGAGAAGGGACGTTCGATCTCCAGCGGAATCGACCACCAGGCTACGGGGATACAGCCGCCGAGAAAGTTGCCGAAAAGCTTGCTCAGTTTCGCCAGGCAGGTTTGATGTTGCCGAACAACCAGCGGCTTTCCAATTACTCATCTGACACACTCAGCATGGCTTTCACCCGGATTGTCAACATTGATGATCCCTGTCGCGCGGCCTTGGAACTCAAGCTTTACCTGGATGCAAACCAATTTGAAAAAGGTCCCGAGCACCTGATCGCAATCGGCGCTGATGCTGCGGCAGGGTGGCTCCTTCCCAACAATTGGGATGTCGTGGAGGGCTGGGGGAAGTGGGCGTTCCGCAAATTCCCTCTGATCGGTTATGCCTCGACCGCGCAAAACGTTTTGAATACTTGGGACCAGGTGACGAAAGAAATGACTCCCACAATCAGGGCCCAAGAAGGCATTTGGACACTGGCTGCATTTGATCGGTTCAAAGCCGGCGGTTGGTCTGTGGCGGAGGTCAATGCGGAAGTGGGGCGGCTGCATGCGGAAAGCCAAAAGGTGCTCGAAGACATCCAGCGTTTGGGGCAAGAGTTCGAAGCCGAGATATTGCGAGTGGAGACCAGTTTGCAGTCCAGGACCGAGAAAATCGAGCGTCAAGCGAAGGAAGCACTGCAAAACCTGGACCCAGCGGCTTTAGACGACCAGGCCAGCACATGGTACCACATCAAGGCCTCAGAAGCGCGAAGGATTGAATGGGAGCGGGCGACGCACCATCTCGAACTTCACCGCCTGAGCAATGAGTATAAGGATGTGGTCGAAAAGCGGCTGACCGAAGTCGCCAGGTTGCAAGCCGAACTCACGTCGCTCACGACGTATGCCCGGCCTGTTGCCGCTGGCGATTGCCTCAGTATCAAGCCGCCGGATTCACCTTTGATCGCTTCTTCGTGCCTCGAAGCGAAGGTGATTGAGGTCACAGTGAAAAAAGGCATCCTGCATGTCTTCGAGCAACGGGGTGGCAAGTTGGTCAAACCCATCTTAAGGACCATCATCACCAACATCGATTTTGAAGAAACACCTCACAAGGTTGTCCCCGACGGAACGGAGTACTCGGTCGAGCGGCGCGGGGAGTCCGCTGTGGTCCGCGTCTATGACGGGCAGGTCACGATCGTCGCCGATGGGCAAGAGAACATTGCGGTCATGGCTGGCCAACAGATTTCGCTCCCCGACAGAACGGTCTCGCCAGTCACAGCCACGAGTTTTGGTCGAGTCATCGGCTTGCAGGTGGCGGAACTTCCGTTGGAATCCGACATTCCAGAACCCTATGGCGTCCGTCAACTCGATGGTGATGGCCAAGACATGCTGCACGACTGGTTGTGGCAGGACACCGATCCCTATCTGATGGGCCCTGGGGATGCCAAGCTGGAGCGACTGGCCGACGGGACGTTGCAGGTGACGGTACCGCATGAGAACGAGTTCTACCGTCATCGCCATGACGCGCCGCGACTGTTGCACAAAGTCACGGGCGATTTTGATCTGGAAGCTGTTATCAACCTCGTCTGTCGAGGAGGAAATCATGCGTTTTCCCAGTTTGTCATATTCACTCCCGATACGCCCATTGGTTTTTTAGCGGGCGAGATGAATCCAGGTGGCCTGGATGCGCATTACCTGGTGTTGGGAGGCGGGCGCGCCGTTTGGATGGATGTCAACAAACTCCCCGTCTTCAAACGCGAGTGGACCGCCTGCGATGACAGCCCCGCAGCGCCAATTCGCATAAAACTGTCTCGCCGCGGTGACCAATTGAAAACCTATTGGAGCACCGATGAAGGTCAAACCTGGGTCCTCGCGTCGCGCCATGTGCTCGCATTGCCCGAAACATTCTGGGCCGGTTGGGTTTTCCGCCGCATGGCTCACGATGGGTTGGTTGATGAACCGGCCGTCACCACATTGAGCAACATCCAACTCGTCTCGGCGCAGCTGAACAGCATGGGTGAGGCCGATTGGGACGCCGTGCACTTCGAACGCAGCACCCTGATCGCATCGCCGACTCAGGTCTTGCTCGCGCAAGACGGCACCGATGCGCATCCCGTTCAGGCACTCAGTGCTCGTTCAATCGCCGGGAACTTCGATTTGATCGCCAGCTATGATGCTTGGCCCACAGTTCTCCGGCAGGGAGAACAACGTTCAATTCAACTATCGGTCGCATCAAAGGATGAAAACAACCTCGTTTTTGTGCGCCACAGCTTGTCGCCGGAAAGCCAGCGTATCGAAACGGACATGTATCTTGGCGGAGGTGCCGGGCGATACCGTTCTCTAGAAACCCAAAATGCCGAACATGGGAGGATCCGGATCACTCGGCAGAATGGGATACTCTCCACCTATTTGTGGCACGACCAGGACTGGTTGCAACTGAGTGACTGGCAACTCGGATTCGAGGACCCTCTGTACATTGATTTGCGCTATCAATGGCAGTCGCCAATCGCTGCACTTCGCGCGGTGCGCGTCAGTATCGAGCGGTTGGAAACCGAGTCTGGTCTACTGATCGGCGATCGACGGGGCGACGAGGTCGTAGAAGCTCGTCCCGGAGAATCTGGCGACGTGATTAAACCTCGGGCTGCGGACGAGGCATCGACGATGATGTCCTACCGGCATCCCGACGGACTGTTTACGATTCCGTTGCCAACAGATTGGACGATCCATTACGGCATGCGCGGCCGGATGCGCGATGCGGACTACGACACGTTGTCTGATCTGTCTCAAGAGCGGATGATCATCTGTTGGCGAGGCTCGGAGCCTGCCCCCGACCCGATCGCTGCGTTGGACAAGTTTCGTACCGAGATTCAGGCGGCGACGTCGTCGATTCGCGATGTGCAATCCACCGGGTACTCGCTCCGGGGCACGCCTGTCGTGCAAATCATTTACATCCAGCCGGAAAGCGGCAATCTGATCTGCCGGATGGCTGCCATCAGTCAAGGACGAAGAGTCCAGTTCGACATGGTGAGCAGAATATTGAGCGAACAACTGCAAATCCCCGAAGAGTTTCAGTCGGTACTGTCGAAGATTCAGTTCGCCACCGACGCCAGCCCAGTTCCTTTGGGTTCATCTGCAGGTGGCAGGAGCGAACAGGCAAGCGAGGCACCAACGCCGCAAGTCATTGCACGTCAACTGGACGCAAAGCCTCGTGTGGTGGGCATCAATGCAGTGTCCGCGGGCACCCCGGCGGCAGTGGCGCTGGGAATCGAATCTCCGTTGGGCGCTGCCATCGCGCAGGTTTATCCCGATACTCCAGCCGCCAGAGCTGGCCTGCGCGCTGGCGATTTGATTGTGCAATTCGGGCAACATGCGATCGAAAACCTGGAAGACTTAGAGGCGGTGATTCTCACTCGACCAGTCAACAGTCGGCAAACAGTAACCTACATCCGCGGCACCCGTCGATTACAAGCCGAAGTTCTCGTCGCCGGCAGCGACGACCGGCGTCCCGTTCTCGGCCGTTTCACCCACGCCACCGGAGACTTTTATTTGGAAACCCTGCCGGCCTGGACGATCCACCCCAGTCTAAACCGAGATTCCGACACGCGTCGCCTTTATCACCTGATTGACTCCAGCAACAAGAACTACGTATTCCGTATATTTCGTGATAGTCCCCCAGCGCGGGATGCTCAGGATTCGTTGAACACATTCGCCGCCCAAACGATAACGGAATTCTCAGAGCCAAACTCTGGCATCCTCCAGATAGGAAAACATTCGGGCGTTTTTATATCCGGAGATTCCGAACTAGATGGTCGCCGATATACGCTCTACCGCGTGGCCTTTGTGATCAACCAAAAACGCCATCAAATCGACATCTTTGCGCCGCCGCTCAGCAATCCGGCAGAGATTCCATTCGTCGCCAAAGTGATCTTGGGCTCGTTGGTAGATTAGCGGTGCGCGATAGTAGGTCCCTGCGAGTCACGGACTCCGGGTTTCCGCCTGCAATTCGCGCCACAGCGATGCGACGTGGCGCCGCTCAGTCAATTCGGCGCCGATGGAAATGCGGCAGATCCAGCGGCCTGCGACGACCGCAGGTGTCAAATAGGCGATGCCTCGCCGATTGATCGCTTCCACCCACCGAAGCGTGTGCGCGTCGATCTGTTCGGCGCTCCAACCAGGAGGCTCGTGCCGCACGCAGATTGTTTGTAAGACGACTGGCGCGACGACCCGCCATTCGGGATCGGCTCCGATCTGTTCCGCCAGCCAGGCGGCGTTCTCGAGATCGCGCCGCAAGCGAGCCTGTAAATTCTGCACTCCTTCCGCCCGCAGCAGGCACCACAATTTCAACGCCCGAAACCTCCGTCCCAGTGGAATCCCCCAGTCGCGGTAGTTTTTGACTTCCCCGTCAGCCGCCGACTGCAAATAACTCGGATTGGTGGACATCACGCGGACCAGGACTTGCGGATCGCGCACGAAATACAACGAGCAGTCAAACGCCGCGCCCAACCATTTATGCGCATTGATCACCAACGAATCGGCATACTCGATTCCCTGCCACATCCCGCGGCATTCGGGCAGGATC
>DAOLCX010000027.1:0-10080 GCA_035327685.1 Pirellulaceae bacterium
GAGGGTTTATGTTCTATTATGTCGTTACGTGTCGCTTCGAAGGCACGGATCCAACACTGTCGGAGAAATGGTTGACGTGGCTGATTCCCGGTCACATTGACGATGTCCTTCAAGCCGGAGCGGTTTCGGCTGAAATCTTGCGGCTTGACGACGAAATGCCGCATTTCCAAATCAACTACCGGTTTGATTCGCGCGAGGACTTTCAGCGATATGAGCGCGACCACGCACCCCGCTTGCGCGCCGAAGGTCTCTCCCGATTCCCTTTGGAACTGGGACTGAAGTTCCGCCGCTGGACCGGCGTGCCAGTCGCTATCATGAAGAAATCTTCATCGGGCATCTAGGTAGCCTTTCGCTCAGTTTGGGAGCGGTGGAACCGACGAGTAGTGCCTGTAAAGCGCGCTGGGGAATGCGGGCTTGCACTGTCGATGACGTTCCAGTCAACAAGGACATTCATTGAATGTGGAATCGAATGATTTCGGCAAGGCGGTCGAAGTCGGGATGATGAATTCCCTCTTCGCGCAATGTTTGGAAGTCCACGAGCATCGCGGCACCGAAAGTCTGCGAGTTAGGCAATTGGCGATCCTTGTACTCCTCCCATACTTGCAACGCCTTTTCATATTGGTCTGTTAATAACAAACCGGTCAACAGATTGGAGGCTGAGTAGATATCATTGGGGCGCAATTCCTGCGCCCGCCGTGCGGCGGCGATCGCCGCCTCGGGCTGCTGGCAGAATAATTCGTAGAAGCTCAGGTTTACCAAGGCGCCCGCCGTTTGATTCCGCAAATTGAGATGAGGAAGTGTTTCGGGTTGTAAATCATCGAGAATAGCGATTTGTTGGCGCGACCAATCGGCGGCGACGGCCCAGTTCTTCCTGGCGGATTCGAGCAGCGCCAATCGGCCGCAACAAATGGATGTGTTGTAGCGCGCTGTGGGTTGAGAACCTGGTTGGTCCCAGTACGATCTAGCGGATTCCAGGGCTTCTTCAGCAAGATCATATTCTTTGAGGCGGGCATGAAGTTGGCCGAGTTGTAGATTCGCCTGAGCTTGTTCCACAAGAATTCAGGGGCTTGCAATCTCTCGGCGGCGGTTTGAGCGGCAGCGCTCATGGACTGGTACGCCTTGATCGCCTCGGTCGTTTGTTTCGCATTTTGGAGCACTTCTCCCATTTCGGACCACGAGTTGATCAGACTGGTATGTGATGCGCGGTCATTATTCAGTTCGGCCAGGCGTCGAGCGACCTGTGTGGCGCGTTCGGCTGCCGCCATGGCCAGCTCAAAAAGTTTTGCATGACTGGCCGCTCGCGCGAGCAAAGTCAACCCAATGTAAGACGGCCTCCCGTCTTGCCGAATGCGGGTATCATCCTCCAGTGGGATCGGAATCTCCAAACCGGCACGAACCAACTCCTCTACCTCCGAAAATAGTTCCTGATCTGCGGAATTGGTGGCCGAGAGTCCGTAGATGCGAAACCACAATTCGGCCTGTTGATTCTTGTCCACGCATTGTTCGGCGACTTCGCGGCACCGAGCCAAAGCGCGATGGGCCAGTTCGAGATCGGCCGCGTTGCTGGCGCGCCCCGAGGCGGCCAAATAGTCATTCACCAAGGCCACAGAAAACGCTCCAGACTCCTGCGCATGTGCTTCGTGAATTTCGGCGGCTTGAATGGCGCAATCGGCCGACGCACGGAATTCGTTGGCATCTTCGAATGCTTCCGCAGCAAACTTGGTGGCGCGGTAGAGTATTGCTGGGGACGGTTGACGCTGGGCCACCTCAAGATATGAAACGATTAATGGAGTCAGTTGGTTCTTCATGGCATCGAAGCGTGCCGTTTGTTGTGTGCTGTGAAAGTGCCTCAACAAGCGCTATCCAACATTGAGGGAGTTCTCCGACCACTTGAGATAGTCGGCGTCTTCGATGACTTTAGACTCGCGCGGCTCCGACAACAGTACTTCGGCAAAAATCCCAAGTGCCTCAGTCAGCGGTTCCGACCAATCGGCGGGGCGCCTCTTTGTTGCCGTAAGACATCACTCCATCGGATCAGCGTAACGGCCAACTTCATTTTTTCGATCGGAGTATTGCTCACGGCGCTGATTTGACGTTGGATCCCCAGCGCCCGTTGAAACAGGCCTGTGGCGGCGTCCCATGCACCAAACAGCGCCAGATTGGACGCTGACAACAGGCAATATGAGTGTCGCGGATCAATTCGTCCAAGCTGACGTGTTTTGTCGAACGACTTGCTCCACGCACCCTGCACTTCGTGAACGGTTACCACTTTTGCTTCCAAGCAATCGACGGGCTCGATTGCTGCCATCCAGAGTTTTACACCCCTCAACAACAATCCGCTGCTGTGGGACATCATCATTGCAAAGGAGTAACCGTTCACGACATTGTAGAACAATGGCCCTCAATTGTTCATCTTTCGGAGATGGTAAATCCAGCCAGGGTTTCAAACCCTTAAGGGCAACTGTTCTAAAAACCTGCCATTCAGCCGGAGGCCGTGAACGATGACGCCAAGGAACGATTCCGGCTGGACGGTGATTGGCCTGTCTGAGTAAGCTATGGAGAATTCTCAACACCAGGCCAGGAACCCAACATGCAGATGGACGAAATTGTGTCGCTGTGCAAGCGACGGGGCTTTTTGTTTCAATCCAGTGAAATCTACGGTGGTCTCAACGGGTTTTGGGACTATGGGCCGCTGGGCGTCGAATTGAAAAGGAATGTCAAGGACGCCTGGTGGCGCGACATGGTGGCTGGGCACAACGACCTGGAACCACCGGCGGGCGCACCAGAAGCCTACGAGATGGTGGGGCTGGATTGCACAATTATTATGCATCCTCAAGTCTGGAAGGTGAGCGGCCATTACGATTTGTTCGTCGATAAGATGGTCGATTGCACGGAAACCAAAAAACGCTATCGGTACGATCAAGTCCATGGTCGCTGGGTTCAGTCGCGACACGGTGCAGGCGCAGGGTCGTCCGAATCGGGCGTCTGGCAGACTTCCCTGCCATCCGTCTTCGTGACTTCAATGGTGGAAGATCAGTTTCAGGAAGAACTTGAGAAGAAGGCACTCAAGTATTTTGGATTGCGTTCCAAGAACGCAGCAGACCTGAATTGGAAGCCCGGGCCAGTCGAGTGCTTAACTCATCTGACGGATTTCACCCAGGTCTTGGGACCCGACGCCAGTCGGCCTGGGACCTTGTTGCCGCCGCGCGATTTTAACTTGATGTTCAAGACGATTATTGGTGCATTAGGAACGGAGGAAGATGCGGCCTTCTTGCGACCGGAAACCGCGCAAGGGATTTTCGTCAATTTCAAGAACGTTTTGGACAGCACGCGCGTTCGCATTCCATTTGGCATTGCACAGACGGGTAAGAGTTTCCGCAACGAGATTACGCCGCGGAATTTCACTTTTCGCTCGCGGGAGTTCGAACAGATGGAAATCGAATTCTTCTGCCACCCCCAGGCCTCGTCGGCCTGGTATCAGTATTGGCGCGATCGACGAATGAAGTGGTACACCGACTTGGGGTTATCGCGGGAACGGTTGCGCCTGCGCGAACATGAACCGGACGAGCTCAGCCATTACTCCTGCGGGACATCTGATATTGAGTACGCATTTCCTTTTTTGCAGGCCGGTCAGTTTGGGGAGTTGGAGGGGATCGCACATCGCGGCGATTTTGATTTGCGAAGCCATATCGAAGGCAAGCTCGATGAGAAGACGCGACCTTTGCAAGTCGAACTGGGTGCCGACGGCAAACCCAAATGGCGTGGCAGCGGCAAAGACCTGTCCTATCGCGACGATTTGACCAACGAGCGTTATATCCCCCATGTGATCGAACCATCGGCCGGCGCCGATCGGGGGACGTTGGCGTTTTTGTGCGAAGCCTACTGCGAGGATGAAGCTCCTGACGAAAACGGTAAACTTCAAAAACGTACCGTGATGCGATTGCACCCACGCTTGGCTCCAATCAAAGCGGCCGTGTTTCCGCTTGTCAAAAAAGACGGTATGCCGGAAATGGCCAAGCGGGTCTATTTGGAATTGAAACAGCACTTTAATGTGTTTTATGACGAAAAAGGTGCGGTTGGCCGGAGGTATCGCCGCCAAGATGAAGCGGGGACACCTTATTGTATTACAGTCGATGGCCAATCATTGGCGGATCAAACGGTCACGATCCGCGATCGCGATAGTTTGTGCCAGGAGCGCATTCACCTGTCCGAATGTTTGGCGGCCGTACAATCGCGGATGTCGAGTGCATGACCTCCAAGCATTGCCCTGATTGTCAGCGCGCGCTCGACCTGCCGGATGCCGAGAGCATCCGATTTTGCATGTATTGCGGGCGAGAGTTGGATGGCCAGTCAGCCGACGAATTGACTCGAACGATCCCGCCGCAAACGCCTCTTCCAACGGAACCAAAATCGTCCGGCGGGCGCCCCGATATTCCGGGTTATGACATCGTCCGCTTGATTGGGTGCGGCGCGATGGGGCAAGTGTACGAAGCGGTCGAACAGGAAACCGGGCGGCGGGTAGCGCTCAAATGCTTGAATCGCAGTTTGCGCGATTCCCAAGCTGCTAACGCGCGCTTTTTGCGCGAGGCTCAACTCCCCGCTCGGATTTCACATCCCAATGTCACCTTTGTCTATGGCGCCTTTCAACATCAAGACCGCCTGTACATCATTATGGAATTGATGGTCGGCCAGTCATTGGAGTCCGTCATCCGCGAAGAGGGGCAACTTCCTGCTGAACGGGCCGTCGATTTCATTGTCGATGTAGTCGATGGATTGGATGCGGCTCATCGGCAAAGCGTCATTCACCGAGATGTTAAACCCTCCAATTGTTTTTTGCATGCCGATGGAACGGTCAAGGTCGGCGACTTCGGACTATCCAAATCGCTGGTCGAACAAGATTCCGAGATCAGTATGCATGGCGGTGTGATGGGAACTCTGGCCTACGCATCACCGGAACAAGTGCAAGGCGGAGCGGTCGATCGGCGAGCGGACGTGTACGCGGTCGGTGCAACATTATTTCATTTGCTCACTGGCCGGCCTCCATTTCTCGGCGACGCCTTGGTGGTTTGTTCACAGATTGTGCAAACGCCGCCTCCCTCGCCGCGCGAATTCAACGCCGATGTACCTCGCGATTTGGCCCAGGTCATCCAGCGCTGCATGGCCAAGGATGCCGCATTGAGATTTCAAAACATGAGTCAATTGCGGGCTGCCCTGTTGCCATTTTCGTCGTATGGCGTCCGCCGCGCGAATTTGAGTCGTCGCCTGGCGGCTTTCATGATCGACTACTTTGCGATCGTGTTAGCCTTCAAGATCTTGCTGTTTGTGAGTATGGCCATGGTGGCGTTGTCGGCGCGGCAGGCGGTCAATCCGCAGGGAATGGAGCCCCTCGTGGCGCGAATTTTTCTGGGCATGTCTGTCGCGGGATGGTTGGCGGCCACGATTTATTTTGCTTTGGGCGACGGCCGCGGTGGAACTTTGGGAAAACGCTTGTTGCGGCTGCGTGTCGTCAATCGTCAGGGCGAATCGCCCGGCTGGCTGGCTGGGCTGGTGCGCGCGATTGCCCTGCCCGGCTGTTTTGGATTGACCTTAGTATGGCCATTTTATCAGACGACCGCGCACGCCGGTCAACTCGATGCGCCTTATCAGGTGCTATCGAATTTTTCCAGTATGTTCGTGTATTTGGTCCCCACGCTGATGGTCCTGTCATCGATGTCTCGCAGCAACCAATATCGAGGGTTGCACGAGATCATCAGCGGGACGCGAGTGATCGGCGTTGCGCCGCCTCGGACCGTGGATGATCAGTTTCCGATAAATCCTCCGATTGTGTATTCCATCAAGCAGGAAATTTTAGGGCCTTATCATACGCAAAGCCTGTTGGCGCAAGCGGCCCATCACGCCGTGTATCTGGCGCATGACATCAAACTCAATCGCGAGGTGTGGATCATGATTGGGACACAGCGTTCGGCCCCCAGCATCGCGCGAATCAGTTTAAGTCGAATCAGCCGCCCCAGGTGGCTGGGTGGCGGTCTGACATCCGACGGACGAAGGTGGGACGCTTATGAAGCTGTCGAAGGTGTGCCTTTGCAGATTCTGATGGGCTCTAACTACCGGGTGGATTGGCGTATCTTGCATTCGGCATTGGAGGATTGTGCGAGCGAATTACTTGCCGCCTTGGATGATGGCACGTTGTCGGATGATATCCACCTGGCCAACGTCTGGGTTGATCGTCGCGGTCATGGCCGGATTCTGGATGAGGCATTTTCTCAGGCGATACCATCCGATCCATTCGCGCCGCAACTCTCGCGCGAGGAGAAATTCTGCCAGTTGTTCTGTGAAGTGGTCGATTTAGCGTTTCGGCATCCGGAGGTTCCTTTGACGGCCCAGCAGTTTCGGGCTGAGCTGAACGCCAAGTTGCCGAACCGGGAGACGTTGGCTTGGGCGGTGGAACAATTACGCGCGATTGGTGGGCGGATGCAGGTGTTGTCCATCGAAAATCGCGCAGGGGTGATGGGTGTCACACTTGGGTTTGAATGGGTGGCGTATAGTCTGTTTTCCGGCTTGTTTTTTATGGCGTCATTCTTCATGTTGCCGTGTTCATTTTGGTGGCAGTTATTGGCGGCGATGGGGGCCGCAACGGCTTTTGTGGCTGCTATCGGACTCCTATTTCGCGGAGGCTTTGCGTTTTGGTTCATGCAAGTTGCCGTGTGCCGCAAGGACGGTCGGCCAGCTCCTTGGTGGCACTGCACACTCCGCAACATGTTGGCGTGGGCTCCCGCTTTCTATCTCCATGGACTGGTGATCATCGGCTGGATTATGTTGTTCGACATTATTCATGGGGTGAACATGGAAGTGCTCGCTCGGGCGGGGGTGATCGGGAGTGATGAACGCATGTCCTTAACAGTTGAGTTGTTGCATTACCCCTGGATGCTGTGGAACCTGATCGGTACGTTTCTGCTGGTCGGCGTTGTCTTGTTGTACGGACTGGTTCACGCGGTGTGGTTTAGCCCGACGCGCGGTCTGGCCGATATCGTGGTAGGCACCCGCTTAATCCCCAATTGACGCTTCTGTGTTGACCACCATGACGCAACGCCAACTCGTACCGTATCGCGATCAACCGCCCGGTGCTCAAGTTGGACTCCCGAACTACGAGATCGATGGACCTCGCAGCTTTGGGCATTGGTTGGCCTGGGCTGACCATTCAAACAACGCCGCCGACCACATTCCCAGTTGCTTCGACGCTCGTTGGCCTTTGGAACTTGCACCGTTGGGACATAACGCCGCTCCCATGTTTGGCGTTTGTCAGTGGTGGGAATGTTGGACGAACCTCAGCGATACACCGACGGTCAAAGCGATGGTGAGCGCCTTCCAGGACCTCATCCGACGTTCCGTCGGTTGCTCGGAGGCAGCGGTGACTCTTCTGAAGTGGACGGCGTTGTCGCAATTCTTGCATTGCGAAAGGGCGAATTCCGGGAGCAAACGACCTTGGAGGATGGTTTCGGGGCGTTGGTTTGAGCAATTGACCGCGTGGAATCTCGACCGTCGCCAATGGAACTCGGAAACCGCAACACTTCCGTCCGATATCTTCGACCAACCTTCGGGACAAAGTTCGACGATCATCGATGCCACGGATCAGTGGGGGTTTTCGCTTTCCGGCACGGCTCGTTTAATAGCTGAAAGCGGCGCAAAGATGGCTGACGGCCAGCCGTTGGCCTGGTTGTTGAGGTTTGGGGAACTGGGGATTGTCATCAGCAATTCACCTGAGGGGCTCCCCGCCCAACTTACAGCATTGAGGGAGGTCCCTGCCTCCGTCCCCGAAATCGTTCGCGCCTATATCGGCTGGTCCATGTTGGACCAGTTCACCAATCAACTGTACGAATTGAGCACCTGGGTTGTGGAATCAGCGCGTGATCTGGTTGACGTAGGAATCGGCGCGCATCGGGTATGGGTCGCTGAAACAACGCTCGGCCTCGAGTTCGCGTCACCGAACGACTGCACAGCCTTTGGCCAACGATTGTGGGATCATGGCGTGTTGTTTAGACAAGCCTCCCCGCAATCGCTCGCGCTACATTTCAATGCGTCTTGTCGTGAAGATGATCAGCAAGCCCTGACGTTGGCATTGAGCCGCGCTGCAACCAATAAGCCCCACGCCGACAATCCAATCGTGATTACCAGCCGCACTGCTTCAGCCAGCTACGCATTCCATTCCTTGCTCTGTCGACTCAAGTTGTGTGGTATGACCGGCCGAGCGTGGCCCGAGGCCGCCTCGCAGATTGAGGGATCGATGAATTTGCGTCTGAGTGAAATCGGGCTTTCACAAGTCTCGACTGAGATTCTGAACCAAGATACATATCCGTCATGGCGGCCTGCGATTTCTACTTTGCAACGGGACGTGTACGAACCTGCTCGGGTGACGCCGATCGAAAAGTTTGACCAGTTGATGGCGTGTCCCCAAGCCTTGGCGATTTTATTGCATTGCGATCAGCAGATCGTGGCGCAAGCGTTTGCAGGACCCGTGGGAATGTTTCGAGACGACGAACGTGGCGTGGAACAAGATCCTTGGCGCGATGATCCAGGAGTGTTGTACGTCTTGGATTTGACGGTGGCTGCTGGATATCGGGGCCAATTGGGGCGGTTGATGAAAGAATACCTGGTCTCGTTGGCAGCCCTGCGAGGCCAACGGGCCATCCACGGCAGGAATCGAGACCGCTACGCGGCTGCGATGTGGGCCATCAACCTGTCGCTGGGTGCCTACGAGTTGCAGCATCTTGTCGATGATTACGCCGACGACCAACCGTTCCGGGATTGCCTCTACTACCGATGCCCTTTGGTCTGGCCGCCGGATGGGGAAAGGGGCCGTGACGGCGCCGGCGCCTGCGGCTTGTCGGTGAACGAAGTGATGCAAGGGGCTGCGGATGACATGACCGCCAACCTCGAGCGAGATCAAGAGCAATCCCAACGTGAATCATTCGATTCTCATTACGCGAGTACCGGGTTATCTGGAAATGGCACGATGGCATTTGAGCTGTGCTTTGAGAATCTGGCAGAAATGCAACAGAAGATAATGGACATGGTGAACCCACTCATTTCAAACGGTATTCAGAGACCATGATCGGGCGATAGAATGTGAATTGAGTCGTTTTGGTCTGCTTGAATGAAACTATGATCGACTGTGGATTCCCAGTTATCCGATATGAACGGGCCCACTCGCCACTTCAGTGGGGCGAGCAACATGGGGAGACTTACCGCGATGCCGTTCGGCAACTGGCGGCGATTCGGCGCGGGTTGATGTTCGAAAAGAACCCCGGTTTGCGGGACTCGATCGTCAGCGAACTGGCTCAACAACAATGGCGCATCTCAGCGGAATACGATGCCGCTTTGACGGACGAATTGGTGGGCATTTCGCGCGGTGCTGGTCTGCCGCTTGAGGACCTGGTCGTGCTCAATAACTACACCGACTTTCGGGATATTCAGGTACCGGATCAAGGATGTTCGACGGTGTTCGTTCATCGGGGGACACCGCTGTCGGGGCAAACCTGGGACATGCACGGCTCGGCCAAGAATTTTGTATGTGTCATCGATGCACCGGCTGTCGAAGCTGAACATCGCTTGCGAATTTTCAGCGTCGTTGGGTGCGTGGGGATGATGGGTTTTCACTCGGCCGGCCGCATGGTGGGCGTCAACAATATCAACACTAATGGGGCCCGGCCTGGTTTGATGTGGCCCTTGCTTGTGCGACGGATGTTACAAGCGCGCACTCTGCCTGAGATGACCGAATGGTTGATCTCCGCGCCGGTCACTTCGGGACATGCATATTTGCTCGCCGGGACCGACGGAGCTTCATTTTGGGAAGTGATGCCAGACTTGGCGGAACGCGTTGACGCATTGAGTGCTGGCCAATCGGGAGCAATCTTTCATACCAACCATTGCCTGGGAAAGCAGGCGCAGCGGCGTGAAGTTCCACTGGCGCGAACATCCACAACTCATATTCGATACGAGTTGTTGAAAAAGAAAATGGAAACGGTCAACACACTGAACGATCTTTACGAATTACTCAACGATCACGAAAACTACCCGCAATCA
>DAOLCX010000028.1:0-10051 GCA_035327685.1 Pirellulaceae bacterium
CAGCATCTGTTTGTTGGCGGTCAGTTGCGTCTGCAGGTCGGTCAATTCGACCTTGAGCGTTTCCACTTGAGCCAGCGCGGCACGAGATTCCATCGCGGGGACAACGAACTGGGAATACCCCAGCCAGCCACCCCAACCGAGTCCGGCGGCGACCAACAACAAAATGAGTGTGCGGAACAGGCCGCTGATCGCCTTGATTCCCTCGACTGCGCCGGACATACTTGCAACTCCTGAAAGAGTGATCCCGAACTTGTTGCGTGGCGAGCTACCAACAACCCTCCCCATTGTACCCCGTCAATCCTGTTTCGGCAGCCGAAATTCGGTGGTCGCCAATGGACGGGTTTTCACACGGTTTTCACACGATTTTTTGGACGGTGCGATGCCCTCCAATACGGAAAGGGCTTTGGACTCGGTCCCAAATGGCCTGCGATGGCAGTGGACAGGCTCGCATCAATTGACGCATTGCTGACGGTTTTGCCGCATTTAAGGGTTGAATCGCGTATCCAACGAAATCATAATTTTAGACGGAATGGCTTTTTGAGGAGGGAAATATGATCATGTCACGTCAGACGTTGAGAGGCGTTTCGCCACTTGATTGGGAGATCCGCAATTTGGCCGTCGCCACCATGTGGTTGGCCAGCGGGTTATTAGTTTGGCTTTCGGCAACATCAACCAATGGACAGACGCTGCAGTTGCAGCGTGTGGCCTCAGGTTTGAGCAGTCCAGTGTTCGCAACCCACGCACCGGGTGATCCGAATCGTTTGTTCATTGTTCAACAAGGGGGCGCGATCCGCATCCTGGACTTGAATACGAAAACAATGAATGCCACTCCCTTCTTGACCGTTACTGGATTGTCCACAGGAGGCGAACGAGGTTTGCTGGGCTTGGCCTTCGATCCCAACTATCAATCCAACGGACGATTCTATGTCAACTTTACCGACGCCACCGGTGCCACACGCGTCCGTCGCTTCACGCGGCAAACTGCCGACTTAGCCGATGCGACCAGCGGCTTCGATATCATGACCATTGCACAACCGCAAGCCAACCACAACGGCGGCTGGATGGATTTTGGTCGAGATGGTTTTCTGTACGTTTCGGTCGGGGACGGTGGCGGATCCAACGATTCCGGATCGGGTCATACGCCAGGCATCGGAAACGCCCAAGACAAGAGTCAGTTGTTGGGCAAAATGCTGCGGATTGATATCAACGGAGACGATTTTCCGGGTGACCCTTTGCGCAACTATCGGATTCCATCAAGTAATCCATTTGTCGGGCAAGCCGGTAGTGCCGGTGAGATTTGGGCCTATGGATTGCGCAACGCATGGCGGAACAGCTTTGATCGCGTCACCGGTGACTTGTGGATTGCCGATGTCGGCCAAGGGGCGCGCGAAGAGATCAACTTTCAGTATGCCTCCAGTCTGGGGGGTGAAAACTACGGCTGGCGTTTGAGGGAGGGGACGATCGCGACTCCGTCCGGAGGCGTGGGCGGTCCAAAACCGTCCGATGCAATTGATCCGATCTATGAATATCTGCATGGCAGTGGTCCGTTTGATGGCTTTAGCGTGACGGGCGGATACGTGTATCGCGGTCCGGTCGGGGCTCTGAACGGTCATTATTTCTTCTCGGACTACATCTCGAATCGCTTGTGGTCGATCAAGTTTGCAGGCGGATTGCCCATGGATTTTGACGGTACCAATTTCTCACACCTCATCGATTGGACTCCGATTTTGACGCTGGATGCGGGCACATTTCGCCGTATTTCCTCGTTTGGCGAAGACCTGGCAGGGAATCTTTACCTGGTAAATCATGTCGATGGCCAGATTTTCATGATCGTTGGCGGTTCGATTCCAGAGCCGAGCGCGGCACTGGTCTTGGCCTGTGTTGTCGGATTTACGGTGGCAAGGCGCCGCAGGCGGTGAACGTCCATCCCAAGCGCAACACAACCAAGCGTTTGGTTCCAATGGATAGGAGTTTTTTTTGGGTCAAGAGCAGGACTTGGCCCCACAGAGGGCATCGGCTCGACCTGCAATGGACTCCCGACTCCCTTGGCGGGATGCGTGGCACAGGCAGAAACTCTACGACGCTCGGCGGACTCTTGAGCGGTTACCAGCCGAATGTCAGCCAGTGAGAAGCCTCCAAAAGGCAACCATCGTGTACGTATTTCTCATCGTCCGCGTTGTATCGTAGCATTGCGGGCTTTGACGATTTCCATCCACTGATCGCTGGGTCGATAGCGAATTTTTTGGGCAGCCAACTGCACGCGATCTCTAGTCTTGGGGTCAGATTGGTAACGCAATTGTGCGTCTTCTCGATCGCTTCCCTCAATTTCCAGAATATCGGTCAGTTGTTGATAGCTCAGTCGATGGGCCAGAGCTTCAAAGGTCTCGCTGCGCAGTCGCGCGTTTCCCGTGGCGATCAGTTCGGCGGTCGGTTGCTCCTGGCCGCGCGGAGTCCATTGAGCCAATTCAAGTTGATCGGAAGTCAAATGCGCGCTGCCGGGCGGCATGAGTTGCAAGTTGATTCGAGGGTGTTCGTGCCATTGTGCGGCCGGTGCTTGGAGCGCTCTGACCCTACCCTGAAATGTGAAATGTTGAAAATCATCACGACCGACCAATGACGTGTCGTACTCTAAATGCAAATAGGCGATGCGGTCGGATGGGTTGGGTGGCTGGGCGGTAGAAACTTGTTGCATCCACCCGGATCGATTGCCAGTTTCGCGCCTCCAACTGGAAAGTTCACCCGGGCCGGTGGCCTGGAGTTTGCCTTGTTGTTGATAGACGACCAGACGTGGGACTTTCAGTTGCTGGTACTCCAGCAACTGCTGTTGCTCTCCAAACACGGATTTTTCCAAAACGACCTTCTGGTCGGCGATACGAGGTGCCTGTCGTGCCGCAGGCGTTGGAAATACCAGTTGATCGTCGGGTAATCGACTGACTAACGTCATTCGTTCGATTTCCGGCTGGGTGGTTGGGACAGTCTGTTTTGCTCCCGCCTCGGCAAGCTTGATATGGGACATGTCGATCGGCTGAGTGAGTACCAGACTCAGTGCCGCGCAGTGCATTTCGGCAACCGTGCGGAGTCCAGTGGCAGATGTCTGGTTGATTTGGGAAAGCACTTGGTGCTCGGCGTAGATCGTCTCACCGTCAAAGACAATGCCACCCTCCCAAGTCAATTGAATTTGGTCTGGTGTTCGCCGTGCCGCCTCTTCGAGGTTGGTGGCTGCAGGTCGGAGTAGTAATTGTCCAGCCTTGGGTGCCCAGACGCGATTGGCCTGTTGGTCCAAGTATATCTGTTCGGCTTGCAAGTCAAACCTGGGCGATTGCAAATAGGCTCGGTTGTGCACATGGACATGGTATTGGTCGCGCCCTTGGGGAGTCAGCCTCAAGGAGCCGCCTCGCAGTGAAAACTCCTCACCATTTTCTTGATCGCGACTGGGTTGGCGAAGCAGAACCTGGCCATCCATTTCGACTCGATTCCAAGACAGGGCAGGAGTTGAATCGTCCACCCATACCCGTACTTGTTCTGCAGCAAAGCGAAATTGATCGGGGGCGGCTGTGATGCCAAACCCTGATCCAATTGGCTCGGTTCGTGTTGGGGGGAGTTGATTCCCGATCGGCGTTATCGAAACCGGTGGTGGTCCATCTTGAAATTCGGACCAGGGGAGTCGAAAAGCGCGATAGGTAGTAAAAGTCTCGGCGGGCTTGTCCCAGGGGATTTGGTCCGCCAGCGGCCAGCGCAACGTCAACAGGTCGGTTGTGCCACCTAGGCGGGGTGACTCGATCGCGACCTGGTCCTTCATTTCAACCTCGAGTGGATGGTAGGCCCATTGGGGGGGATGTGTTTCCTGAGCCTGATTGGTTTCCAATAACCAGGCATCGATAGTTTGGGCTTCGACTGCCAATTGATTTTCGACGGCATATCGAACATTCCCCCGCACGGAGACCTTGCGAAGTGGCCCGCTCGGCTCGATCGTCAACTGGTCTTGCCATTGCACCAGACGCCTTGGTTGGTCTGGCTGATTGGGGAATGACTGAATCAACTGACCTGGCCCCTGCGCCCACAACGGTCCCAAGGATTGATCGTTCCGCAAACGGTAACGGATTTGCCTGGCATGAGCTTGCATGCCCGGTTGAGACAAGGTGACTTGTTTCGGATCGGCCGCGACGACCTGTTCCAAGGACAAGTCGTATTGCAGAGATTCCGCTACCATCTCCAACGAGCGTGAAGACAGCAGGATCCGCGCGGGCTCTCCGCTCAAACGAATTCGACGCAATACGAGTGAATGCTGGTCGCGCGATGACGCGTGGATCGACGAGTCATCAGCGATCGCGCGTTCAAACTCGAATGCCAATTGTTGACCAAACAGTGAATCACCGCTGGCGTCCAGCGACTGGACGAACACGTCCCGCTGAAACTCGCCCCGACCCGCTTCGAAATCGAACACAAATGGTCCGCGGCAAGTAATCTGCATCGGTCCACGGGAAGGCCGGCTGGATGCCCTTCCCCTATCGGCGGCGGATGCCGCGGGATGGAGTTGCACTGACTTGACAAATGCCAATTCCAATCGCTTCAATCCGTTGATGCGAGAAAAATCATCCGTGGCGATGGCTTGGGGAATGTCGTGCTGCAAGTCGAGACGAAAATTCCGCCCGCTTCCATGATGTTCGCCATAGTGAAACTCAATGTCCTCCAACGAAAAGATGCGGGTGGGAGTCAATTGGACGTGGCTCGTCCAAATTGAAAACTTTTCCCCCGCAAAGTCTTGATCGGGCAGTCGATAGACGTGTACTTGTCCTTGAAGTTGCCCGCTTTTTAGCTTGCCAGCCGATTCACCAGACAAGCGAAACGGGCGATCAAATTGCAGCAATGCGCGCTCCGAGGTCCTTAAGACGATCGGTGCCAGTCGCGGTGCGTGGGCATCAGACACTGCGTTTTCTGATTCTGGTTGAATGATCATCGTGAAAGGAAATACTTCCAACAGACCGTCATCGCGGGGTAAGTAGTCCTGAAACAGAATGACTCCTCCTGAAACCATCAGCACCTTGCAGCGATCCAGTTCCCAAGCATCGGCGGGAAGCCAGCGCGCAAATTGATCGTGCGCCGAACTGGACGCAGTTTGGTTTGTTGCACTGACGGATCGCGTGGGCTTCGAAGTTTGCATGTTCCGCTCGACGAGCGGGATCACCACCAGGCTGTATAACAGGAAAACGGCACCTGTTCCGGCCAACAACCAGCCAGATTGTGCGAAATAACGGCGCGATCCGCCGACAGCGTTCGGGTTGGTCGCACTCAAAATTGCCCCACAAGTTCTGGCCAGCGACCTTGGCTACGCAAGATCGTTTCAATCACTTCTCGTACTGCACCCTGGCCCCCTGCCAGTCGCGTGATGTGATGTGCCGCGGCTTGAACCTCGGCGACCGCATCGGCAACCGCCACTGCCATTCCAACGTGCCGCATGACTGGCAGGTCCGGCAAGTCATCGCCGATGTAACAGGTTTCGCGGGCAGTCATCCCTAATTCTTCGCACACCTGGATAGCCATCGGCAGTTTGTCTTCAAAGCCCTGGCGGACGATCGAAATGTTCAACTCGGCGGCGCGAATCTTGACAATATGCGATGACCGCGAGGTCAACAGACCGAAATGGAAACCCGCGCGTTGCCAAAGTTTGATTCCCAATCCGTCGCGGACATGAAACTGTTTCGATTCATATCCCTGGTTGTCGAACACAATCTCGCCACCGGTTAATACGCCGTCCACGTCCGACAAGATTAAACGAATCGGCTGGGCTCGTTGTTCGATCTTCATTCGCGATGCGCCAAACAAGGGAGACTCTCACGACGTTTCCGTGACAGGTCGCGATTCTATCGATGGTGACAGAACTCTTCAACGCGAAACAGGCGCGATAGTTTGCCCAGGCCGACGGTTCCTGTGGCGACGGCCCCTGCTTCTTGGACTGGAGCCGATCCCTGCTGACTTCCGCGCGTCGTGTGTGCTGTCATCCGGACGCCGTTGAATCTCAATCTAGTGCTAGCAGTCCATGCGATTGACCTGTTCGATACCCGGCGAGCTTGCTAAGTTTTGCCTCCCGAATGTGTGTTTAGACAGTCGAACTGATCAACAGTGTATCGTTTGTTGTTTGTTGCAAGGTCAAGACGCGGTCACCGAGTCCGCCGACATCGTCGATCGATGTCGGTGCGCAACACGTTGACGCTGCTTCTCGCAACGTTGGTGTTCTCTGGCGCAGGATGGGTGCATGCCTCATCAGGGAGCGAAGAACGGCGCGGCACCCCTCCCAGTGTACATACTCGGATGCGACTAACCTGGGGTGGTGGCGAACCGAAGACTTGGCGCGCCATCGTACGCCTCAGCGATGGCAGCTTGAGCCATGTTCAGGGGCTGGGACTGCACTTTGACGCGCCCGGATCCATCTCCAGTCAATTAAAAGAGATCACGTCCGCGGCGCCACTCCCAAATAACTTTTCTGGGATGGACTTTACTGTCGAAGCGCCGGCCGATGCGAGACTGGCGATCGAAGTCTATTCCATGGAACACCCCGAACAGCGGTTAATGCGTTCCTTTCCGATCCAGCAGCTTCGCCACGAGTCGATTCAATTGGTCATCGATGGCGATCAAAACCAGGTAACTTTAGCGCGCGCTCCGGGAGATCGGATCCAGGTCGAAGTCCAGCGCCCGCATCTGGTGCTGCAGGAACGAGAGGAATGCACGATTTCAATCAAACCCAACTGGTGTCACGTCAATTCACGCCCGATGCGCTGTATCGCCAGAATAACCCCTGCTCGATCGGCAAGCCCTGTTTTGGCCAGCCAGGCTTGGGATATCACCCTCGATGAACAGGGCTCGGCACCTGCTTGGGATTGGACGTTTGTTGCGCCGGCGCAGGAAGGCGTGTATGACGTGACGCTGGAGCTTGAACCGCGTTGGTACCAGGCCAGTTGGAACCAACCGCGGGTGAGTCGCAAAGTCCAATTCGTGGTCATTCAATCGGCAAGCTCAGAGTTACCCAGAGTCACAAGCTGGCAAACGGTGAGTCGCCACGAGCCAGGTGATCGGGGCCGTTCCCCTCGATGGCTTCCCAAACCGCCATGGTCGCCCAATACAGTGCGTGAACCGATAGCGTCACCCCAGACGGCGCTGCAGGAAGTCGATGGTCGGCCCATGTTTGAATTGCCACCCGGCGGCTGGTACGCCGTTCCGCTACCACCCAAGATGAGCGATGGGATCCACCGAGCTGAAATCGAGTTTTCCGCTGATGCCGACTATGCACTAACTGCTGGAGTCTGGGCAGAACTTCCTGCCATGGGACGGTTGGATGTGCTAGGGAATGATACGGGAGTTGCCTTGAATCGCCGAGATTTGCTGGCCGCCGGATTGAATCCACCTCAACAAAAATTCCATCGGATGACGTTCTGGCCATCAGGTCCATCGTCGTGGCTAGTGATACAAAACCAACATGCGACGCATCGGATCCTGTTGGGGAAAATCGACATTCAAGCCGCTGGGGAGCGGGACGCGCAAGTAAATTTGCCTGACCCTGCGATGGGGGAAGTTGATGTGCCAAGCCGAGAGCGGTTGGCGTTCCTCGAATGGCCAACGTTCCTCGACCAGTTTAACGTCGAGCGAACTCAGGATGCCGATTCGTTGAGCTCATTAGATGATTGGCAGGCGTTCTACCAAGGTGCCACCCGACTGATTGAGCACTTGAAACACCACCACTACAACGGCCTCATCTTGGGAGTCTATGCAGAAGGCGGCTCGCTTTTTCCCAGCGATCGCCTGCAGCCCACGCCCCGTTGGGATAACGGTACGTTTTTCGGAACAGGTCAAGATCCGATCCGCAAAGATGTGTTGGAGATGTTGTTTCGTTTGTTTGATCGGGAACAACTGGTGCTGGTGCCCGCGCTGAGTTTTTCCGGACCCTTGGCACAAATCGAAAGCCAAAGGAATAGCGATGGTACGGTACCTGGCCGATTGCGAGACGATCGACGCGAGTCAGTGGTGCTTGGCAACTCACTCCCTTGGTACGATCCACTTGCCGACATAGTACAACAGGAGATTGTGGCGGCGTTCGATGAGATTGCCTCGCGGTATGCAGGGCATCCAGCGTTTGGAGGCTTGGCGTTGGTGTGCCGTCCTAATACGGCCAGTTTGCTCCCAGGCCGCCGTTGGGGATTTGATGAAAGCGTGTTGGCCGAGTTCCACAGCGAATGGCAAACACGGGAGGGTGCGGATCAAAGCTCAAATGCTGAAGGTTACCGCGAGGCTTGGATTGCGTTTCGATGCCGTCGCTTGGGCGATTGGTATCAACAAATGAGCGCGACCCTGCAAGGCTATAAATCCACTTCTCGCCTGTTTTTGGCTGCTGTCGATGTGCATACACAAGGTGATTTGGCGCAGATGTTGGCACCTTCGTTACATTGGCCCCTGAATCCTGTTGCCGCGATCCGAGACATGGGCTGGGAGCCCACAACGTGGGGCTCCAATTCCGTTGTATTTCTGCGAGGTCACTCAATCGCGCCGCACGAATCACTGGCAGCCCACCGCCGCGATATATCACTGCGGCTGGCAGTTGGGCTGCAAGAACATTGGAACAAGACCAACGTGCCGGCCGAATTGATCTATCATAGGCCTCAATGGCAGGTGTGGAATGGCTTAGAACAACATCCGGCGTTCCAACCTTCAGGCACGCCTTGGCGGTTGCAACAATGGACTCTTCCAGGTCATGTTGCCACCCAGCGATTTGCAACGAGTCTGGCCCTTCGCGATACGCTTTTGATCGCCGACGGAGGATTATTTGCTTGTAACGGAAATCCACAATCGGTTGATCTTTGGTCGGCCGCATTTACCCAATTGCCGGCCGCGCCCTTTGACACTGTCGAGTCTTCGCGATCCGGCGGAAGTCGAACTCCTGTGGTCCTGCGGCAATACTCTGCCGACCGGCGGTGGTACGGCTACATGGTCAACACAACGCCCTGGCCGGTGACGGTCCAAGTCCAATGGTTGCGACATCCACAGCATGCCGTGAAAATGCACTCGGCGTCTGCACAAGACGCGAACTCGCCCAACGAAGTGAAACCAGACACCTGGACTATCGAACCATTTGGATTGCTTGTGTTGTCATCGGATGACCGAACGGCGCGTTGGTCCGATTACGATTTTGTCCTTCCTGAAGCCGCTTTCGAGCAACTCCGACGAGTGATCCATGGCCTGCAGGCAAAATTGTTTGCCGCGGGCCCGGTTACTTCTATGAACGACCTCGATTCCGGCGCATTCTCTCAATTGACAAACTTGTCCCCAACCTGGAAATTTGATGCGCGCCAATCCAAAAATCTCTCTTTAGTCGTTCCGGCCAATACAGCATCGCGAATTGGCGACACTGGAGTAATGGCCGACCAGTCTCTCTTGATGAACAGTTCTGGCGAAACGGTATGGATACGCAGTCCATTTTTTCCGGCCCCGGAGTCAGGTCGCTTGTCGATTGTTGTCCCCGTGAAGGTAGATGATCCAAGCCACCAAACCACATTACGGATCTGCGTTGAATCAAACGACAGTGCCAACCATTACTACCGATTTGGGGTCGTCGGCGGCCAAGATCCAAGCGATACCCATCGATTGTCCAGCCATTGGAAGCAGTTCGTTGTCCATTTTGACGACATCCCCGTCTCGCCGGGCAATACCCTGCAAGTTGGTTTTGATCTGATGAGTTCTGGCCAGGTCTGGATAGGAGACATCCGCCTGTACGATCGTTGGCTGGACGAAAGCGATACAAAAGCGTTGGCGCAACAACTCGCCACCGCTGGAGCTTTGGCAGAATCGGCTCATTCGTTAGACCAATCGCGGCGAATACTCGAAGGCTACTGGCCTCAGTTCCTGGACCATTGGATCGGCATCCCCCGTGTAAACCCGCCGACCAGCGTCCCCCCTCCATCGTCTTCCTCCGTTGCCGAATCCCTCCCCCCCCGCCGCCCCAAACGCCGCTAACCCCCACCAATAAGGACAGGCATTATCCTGTTGACAGGGTTGGTGGGGTCTG
>DAOLCX010000029.1:0-9903 GCA_035327685.1 Pirellulaceae bacterium
ATCAAGCCAAATTATCCGTTCACGACATTGTAGAACAATGGTCCTCAATTGTTCAAAACCCTGGTTGGGTTTATCATCCTTCATAGATGAACAAATGAGGACCATTGTTCTGCAACCACCCTATTCCTCCCGAGTCCGTGAACGGTTACCAGCCAACAGGCCTGCCTTTGAAACACTTACCTTCGGCGTATTAGTGTATTTGACCGGGCACTTGAAAGCAATCATCCGCCAAGGGCAGGTGATCCTCAACGGATCGTGGGCCGATCGAGTTCCCGCAGACGGGCCTGGCGGGCCGATTTCCGGGCTGTCACTTGCTGCTCGTGTTCCGCCACGCGAGCTGCCCAGCGACTTTCCCAATCAGTGGTCGTGATCGGCGCGACCAGTGGGAACATGGCCGTGGCGTTGACTACCGGCAGCATCGCCAACTTCAATCCGTCCCCCAGTTCCAACATCGCGCCTTTAGCCATGGTTTGGCAGCGCTGTTGGTTCTCGCGGAAACGCAGTTGAGATTCCCGCCAATTCGCTCGCCATTCTTCCAGATGAATGGCGTCCGCAACAGCGCGCGAAAACGTGGCCCCATTCCGATAGACGACCGTGGGACAGCCTCGCTTGGGAAAGCGAACGATGGTGGAGTGGCTTCCATAGTCGTATTCGATCGATCTTCCCGAGTACAACACGCGCGGTGCACCAGGAAGCATTTGCAGTTCGATATAGCATCGCTCGCCCGTGATCGGATGATTGGCGACCACGATCGTCGGACCACCGGGTAGCAGCGGACCTTGAAACGAACGGTCGCCAGAATAGTAGTAGCGATGAACCAATACCGTCGGCGGAATATCGACGAGTGTCGTGTCCGTTCCAGTATCTTGCAGTCGAACTGCCGGATTGCCGACGGGGTCCACTCCCGGATCGATGACTTCGATCTCCAGATGCGGAGGAACAGGGAGAGGCACCTGGCGCACGCCGATCGTCGCGCACCCTGACGCGAGCAGAGCCCACGTTGCCAAACACAACCAGCTCCAACAAGCTGGCAATGCGCCCTTTCGAATGGCATGGCAGGCGTGGGGCATGTGCGGTTACCTCACATAGGCCGGCGCATGGCGAGCCGTACCGTGGCGATAAAAGAACTCGATTTCGGCGCGCTGCAACAGGTCAAACTCTCGCCGCAATCCGTCCAATTGACCTCGCGCACAAATTGTTTCCGAATCGCCACGCTGAACAATAAACGACATCGATTCAGTTTGTGCCACGGCCGGCCGGATGGCCGCGCGGTCGACAGCGCCCACCGCGCCGGGAACATCGACATACCAGGTGAGCCGGGCCACCAATTCATTTCGCCGCAGATGCTCGTTCGGGTTAAACTGTGGCATATCGACGTGGGCTACCGCCGCTCGCAGCGTCAGTTCCCAATTTCCCCTATCATCCACAGTCACCGATGCGGCTGACAACGCGCATTCGTCGATTTGCAAATTTAGAGGGTCAAACGCGAACCATTTGACCTGGCGAGTGGGACTGAGTGGCATTTCAAGTCGGATATCTGTCACCAAGGAGTCGGCATCGCGGAGGGTGAGCGGTGTCCGGCTCAATTCACTGACACTTCCAGACCTGGGCCGCCACTGATAGGGCAAACCTTGGGGAATCCCCCTGACCACACCTGACCGTGTGACATGGAAACGATGAGGACGCAACCCGGGAAGTAACGGGTCTTGCCAGCCGATCAACGCGGCAAGCAGGAGCGGTAAAAACTTCATCGATACCAGGCCATAGTTCATAGTTCGCGATTCGTTCTAGCCCCGTTCCTTATTTGTTTGGCGGATAGAGTCTGCCGCGCTGTCGGTTGATGGCGTCGCTGACGTCTTCGAATTCAGGCTGGACAAGGCGGCGCGATGAATAAGGCGCGCCTTCGGGCGAAGCGTAAGGAACGAAGTGCTCCGGATAGAGTTGCCGGGACGGGGCGTAACCTTCGATCATGGGGCTGTCGCGCAGGTCCAATCCCGGACCGTAATAACCATTGGGGTGGACTGCCGGAATCGTCTCCTGGGAACGATATAAGTCGGGTCTCCGGTTCCCTTCCGGAATACGGAGGAAGTCATCCACTCTCTCGCTGGCGAAATCATAGACGCGGTTTTGCAAGACCTGCTTGCGGCCCCGCGCCAGGAACTCGCTGTTGATCAGTCGCAAAGGATCGAGATCGGTCACGGTCGGCGCCCAGCGCAAACCCATCAGGTCAAACAAGGTTGGGAAAATCGTGGCTTGAGCCAGAATCATGTTCTGCTGCAACGACGATTCCGCGTTGGGCAGTGGCCGGAATAAAACGCCTGCCACCGGAATGTCTTCAAACAAGGGGACGCCCCGCGCCGTGCGCGCCGCTTTCAGCACCACGTTATAGCGGCTGACTTCGCGCAGCTCAAAGTTGCTGAGTTGTACATCGGTGCGAATAAAGTGGCGTTTGACGCGTCCCAAGTGTTTTTCATCGGCGCGGACCGGTTCGCGAATATTTGTGGAGTACAGATAGTTGAAATCGAACACCACGGCCTGGCCGTCGGGTTGGATGACAGGTCGAATCTCGTAACCGGTTCCGGTTTCGAATTTGTAAATCGCCGGATCGGGAATCAGGTTCTCCAAGTTGGAGCCGAACTGCGGCCGACTGGAGGCATGTTGGGCCAGGACTTGCTCGGTAACATCCGAACTGAGTCCGGGGAGGACCGTTCTCATGATTCCCAATCCATCTGTCGAACCTGCGGCCGGATTGGCCACCGAGGCTCCTAAACCACTCCGGGCCAGCGCGAGAAACGTCGGATCGTTGAGCAAAGCACCGAAATCGTCGATGCCGGCTTTGGCACCGTACAGCGCTTCCAACATCAGCATGTAGCGGGCAGGCAAGTCGAACTCCATCGTGGCGCTGGGAGTGACCTTGGCAAATCCGCGGTTGTTGGCCAGCACCGTCGTGGTTTCGGTTTGGCCAAAATGGACATCGCGGTGGACGGTAGTTTGCCGGATGTGTTGAAACGCCGGCTGATAGAATTGCGCGTTGAAATCATCATCCAATGCCGTGGTCAGCCGTTTCAAGTAGTTATCGACGTTGGCCGTGTGGGCGCGGGTCCCTTCCATCAATTCGATGTACTTCTCTTCCAGTTCGTCGATCAACATATCCAGAAACTTCTTATGATCGAGCGGCCGCCGGGACCGTTGCAGGTTTTGTTCGGCTGCCTGCAAGGCCAACGCGGTGTTGGCCAACGCCTGAAACCGCGGCGTGATCACCGATCCCAAGGTACCGAGCTTTCCGTGAAGCTCTGCGTCTTTATTTGTGATTACCCTTTCCAAAAACTGATGCAGTTCCAGCCACGACTTGTACGCATGCATGGCAGAAGGGACGGCGCGATCTGAATCGATCCAGGACAGCGACAATTCGATTTGCTTCAGCAACTGGTCCACATACTCGACTCCCTCGATCAAGCGTTTGTGCTCCTCATTGATCACGCGCAGGGCCTCTTGTATTCGAAAGAAATACTCCAGCGGAATCATTTGCCCGGGTTGTAACATGAACACCTCCGAGGAACCCATTTTTTCGGGCTCTCGATTAACATCTTGGTTTCGAATTGTGTTGGAGATTTCGTTGAGTTTCGTCGCCGCATGATCCAACGTTACTTCGTCGATAACGCGAAACGCGCGCCGATTGTCGATGACTTGTGCCAACAGTTGGTGGGCTTCCGCAATACGTTGATAGGGGATACGTGAGGTAGAGATGATGCCTATCACGTTTTTGCTTTCCTGATAGACAAAGGGAAATCGCTGTTTGGCAGATCCCACGTCATCAGTCCACCAGAATTGCGTTTTCTTCTCAGCCCAACGTTTAAAACATGCAAGTTTCGCGGGATCCCCCAAGTCGTGGTAGTCCTGAGCAAATCCGTCGATGAATGACATGCAGCGCCGATCATCTGTGATTGCTTGATGTGCTTCCAGACTCCCTGAATTGATCGCTTCGACACTTCGTATTTGCCGGAAGATCTCACTTGTATGAAAATCCACGTCGGCCTTGAACTCGGTCAACAGGCGAAGCGCGGCGGTTCGGGCATCGACCAACTCGGTGATCGATTCGCGTCGTTTGCGCTCAGCCGCTTGTTCCAAACTGGCGAACTCGGCTTGTTGTGCCCGATAATCGCCGCTTTCGCGTTCTTCAATTACGGCCCGCTCGGTGACGCGCTGTTTATACTCCAGCTCCGTGATCACTCGCGCCTTGAAAATCTGCGCCAGGCGGATGAACTCGCGCTGCAAAGGCGTCATCGTGTCGTCACCCGCAATGTCCGTCAAGAAAAACGATCGGAACGACTCAAACTGGGCCTTGTCCGCCAGGTAGCAAATAGAGGGGGCGTGTTTGTGGGCAAATGGTCCGCGGCGAGCTGTTCCCGGCAACACTCCGGCGTACAAAAAATTCTGTTCGGCCTGAGGCAACTCGCATTGCAACAGTCGCTGGAATTCGTCCAGGATCTCCATCCGCGTGCTGTTTTTCGCCAACGCCATCAGGTTCAGGGCGCTGGATAAGCTGGTGGTATCCATCGAATGTAAGGAGAGCAGTTTGTTGCCGGTGTGCAGGAACTCGGAATCCATCGCCGCCAGTTCATCGATGAAGTCCTGGCCAAAGAAGGCGTACAAATAACGGCGGTCGCGCTCCGCTTGAGAATCTCCTGGGAACACCGGCTGCATAGCGTCAGCGCGGCGCGAGGCGGTTTGCACGATGGCTCGCCGCAGTAACTCCGCCGACTGCAAGGTCAAAAAGCGAGCCTGATCGATTTGGCGCTGGATCGCAGCCGCCACTTCTTCCATCCGGTCTTCTCGTTCTCCGTTGATTTGCACGGTGTGCACCTGCACGCGCACCTGGCCGATCGGTTGATCGATTTGGTCGATCATGGTGCGAACGATATTGATCCCTTTGAGCGGACCGCGAAGTTGAATCAAGCCCTCACCGATCACCGAAATGGAGACCTGTTCGACAGGATCGAAAGAGCCTGGAACACCTTCAACATAGGTATCGGGATCAGCCTGAGCCGCCGCCGTTTCCAAGCGGAATTGTCGCTCGCGGGCAGCGTGTTCCTTGGCCTCGGCCGCGCGCAGCGCTTGCTGATCATTGAATTCCCGTTCTCGAGCCGCGCGGACTTGTCCCCGTTCGTCGGCCACGCGCCGGTACAATTGGCGGATTTGCTCTTCCCATTGTTTTTTCTCGTCGGTCGTCGTGGCCCGCGCCAATTCGCGCGTCGCTGTGGCCAGCATGGTTTCCGACGTTTCTAATCGGCTTTCGGCTTCGCGGGAGATCTGCGCGGAGCGGATCGCGTTGGCCTCGATCGTTTGGCGATCAAATGTCAATTGCGAGGCAATCGTGCGCGATTGATCGGCCAACTGCCGCGACATCTCAACACCTGCACGGTGATGTGAGCGGATTTTTCGATTAATGACCTGCGCGACACGATGTGCATCGCGATAATAGTACAGCCGCGCCACCCGCGTTTCGACCTTGTCGTGAGGGTTGAACCCCGACGAGTTGCGACGCGGCTCCGTGAACTCGGGGAAAGCCACATAGTTTCCAGACGCTCCGGTGACTCCGGGGCGTACCGACGCCGGGTCGCTAGCGATGGTGACGTAACCGTGTGCGATGTGTTGGGTTTCCCGATTCCCCGTCAGCGGGTTGCCGTGCTCGTCCACAATCGACAGTCCTCCCGCAGGTTGCACAACCAGTTGATAAACACCTGGTTCTAATCGAGTGTTGAAGGTCAAGTCGACGGTCGCGCCCGTGGAAACTGCGGTGTGGGTGGGAATCGGATTTCCTTGCGCATTGCCCGACGCATCCAGTCTTACCAAAGAAAAATGGTCTTTGCTCGCGACCACGTTCGTGGAAAACACAACTTTGGCAGTGGCCGGTATACTGGCGTCTAAACCCGCCAGGTCGACATGCAGGACTTGAGGGCTGATCGTGCGATTGACCAAACGGGCAGCGAACAGAATCGCTCCCGATTCCGCTTGCTCGGCAGTGTTGGCCGGTGTGGGTTTGAATACTTCCAACCGGTATTCACCATCGGTGAGCGGCCGCGGCGATAAAAACTGCAACGGCCCTTGGTTCTGTTGAGGGTTAGTGTGAATTAACTTCTGACTGGCGTGCGGCGCTTCAATGGGGACCAACCGTACGAGCCATGCCAATTGGCTGCGCCCCTCAAAATTGTCAGGATCGATAGTGATCGACACGGCGATCGGATTTGAAGTTCGCAAGCGATGGGCTGACGTTTGCGAGAGTGGATTGATCAGTTGTTGAGTGTCGTCGGGGAGTTTGAAGGTTAATGTGGCGCTGGCAATTCTGATCTGATCGATAGTGGAAGTGGATGGCTGCGTTCCGGCAGATTGGGCCGGCAATAACGCCGGATCATGCACTGGCGCGGCATTCGGTGTCGGTAGCGTTTGCTTCTCCGCCGCCATCCCATGGTCGGATCGACCGATCGGCTGGAGGCTGCCGGATTCCATCCGTGGGCGAGTCGATACCGGACGACTTGATTCTGTCGTAACCGTTGAGGTCAGGGTAACATTGCGGTCGAGTTCATCGATGATGCGCGCCGACGAAGTTCCCAAATGAGCTTCCAGGCCTGGTTCCGGAAGCGATGGAAGCAGGTCGGGAAACAAGCTTTGGCTGTTCGGGCCGACGGTGATTCTGTTGGGCGGGGTCTTCAACGCTTCCGACGAGTCGTTACCAGAAGACTCGATTTCCAAAGACATGGGGAATTGGTGTCTTTCGTTGGGCCCACCAACGCAACCTCCGCTCATGACGGCAACCAGCGTTAGGATGAGCAAGGCAGCGGTTTGGAGAATTGAGTGCGATGTCATCGGACAACTTTTTGATAGCATGTCACTGGCGCGCAGCGTGGAAACGATCCCGCGCTATCTGAGGTTGTCGGCAATTCCACCCCAATCGATACAATCGGAATGTGCTGTCTGGGCATTTTTGTGGTCGGCAGCGAGACGGCAATACCCTGAATTGCCTGGAAACAGAGGGCGAAAGTGGTGTCAAACGCCCTTGTTCGGGCAGGTGTGAATTCATAAGATACGGGTTTGTCCCGACGCACACCTTGGAATGCCGCCGGAGTGCTGGTTTGTTTGCGCCGATTGGGTGCGGGACGCTACGGCAGCCAAGGGTGAAATGGGGAATTGAGCAATGTGGTCAATTTGGTGGAATGAGCTGAACTTGCTGGCGTTCCAGGTTTCCAAGGTTCCTGGGACGGATGCTGCCCCCGCGGCAGCGGGTGGCGAAGGCGCGGCAGGCGAACCGTCGTTTTTCGGTTCGTTGTTGATGTTCCTTCCGATGATGCTGGTCATTATGTTGGTCTTCATGATGGTGACACAGCGGCCGCAGCAAAAGGAACAACAACGGCTGAACAAGCTGCTCGCGGAGATGAAGAAAAACGACCGGGTGATTACCGCGGGCGGGATTGTCGGCACCGTGGTCAACTTCGGTTCTGATTCCGAGTATGTGACTTTGCGCATCGACGAAGCCTCCAACGCCAAGATGCAAGTGCTCAAGCAATCCATCGTGCGCGTGATTCGCGACAAGGACGAAAGCGAATCGTCCAAGAAGTAATCGCTTCGAGGAAGAAGCCGCAGCATCGGCTCCTCGAATGAGTCTGGCAATCAACAGTTCTTTAAGGTGACACAAAACAGATGGCACACGGAATGATCGAAGGTGGTTGGCTGGTGTTGGCGCAAAACGCTGCGGCCGTAAGTGATATCCCGTGGTACCGGACGGCGTGGGGTGGCCTGTTGATTCTGGCCGGCATCATCGCGGCGGCTGTGCTGTTGGCTCGGATGATCGCCAATGGCTTGCGGCTGGCCGAGTATCAACAGCGGTTATCGGTGATCATCGGTGCGTTGACCTTGGGATTGGTCATTCTGAGTTTGGGCTGGCCTCCCCGTTTAGGTGTGGACTTGCGCGGTGGGATCAATTTCATCGGGCAACTCAACCTGGAAATGCTCAAAGACCATTCGACGTCAGGTGGCGTCGCGATTACCGCGTCTGACATTATCCCCCGGTTGCTGCGGCGGGTCGATCCGGGCGGCACCAAAGACGTACAAATCCGGCCTGTGGGGAATGACCGCATCGAAGTCACGATTCCCGACGTCGATGATCAGGAAGCCGATGAAATCTGGAGCCGCCTGGTCAAGACAGGGCTCTTGCAGTTCCGCATTGTCTGCGATTTGCGATTCCACGCGCGGATTATGGACCTCGCTCGCAAAATGGCGGATGAAGGCAATGTGGGAAGAAACGTATTTGAAGTGAACGCGCGGGGTGAGCAAACACTCGTGGCGCGATGGTACAACCTGGCCCGCGAAGAAGATGAAGGCCAAACCCGCATTTCGCCGGATGCACCGTTTAAGTATGTGCCCCGCTCCAGTGCCTTGGTTCGCGATCGAGCGACGGGCCGGATTATCGACATTCAAAACTTTCCGGGAGCCGGCGACAAGCGCGAGGGGGCTTTGTTCTCGGATTGGCTGAAACGTCAGGATGTGCGATCGCCCCAAATCCTAGTATTGGAGCCCACCCGGGAACTGCTCAACGTCGAAGGCAAACATCTGACCAATGTGCGCCCTGAAATTGACGAGTATGCCGCTCCTTGCGTCCGTTTTGACCTGACACCAGAAGGTTCCCGACGGATGTATCAGTTGACTAGCGAGTTCAAACCGGACGGCGACTCCAAATACCAACTGGGGATTATCCTCGACGATTCTCTCCACACGGCACCTGAGATTCTCGAACCGATCAGCAGTCAAGGTCGCATAACCGGTCGCTTTACGTCTCGTGAAGTGGACGATCTCAAGCGCAATTTGGAAAGCGGTCGTTTGGAAGTGGCCCTCCACAAAGAGCCGATCAGTCGCACTTATCAGGCGTCCACCCTGGGCATCGAGTTGCGCGAAAAAGGGTTCTACGCGATCGCCATCTCGTTGGCGGTTGTGTTGGCCTTTATGGTTTTCTATTACCGCGTGTTCTGCGGAGGAGTGGCCTGCCTGGTGTTGATCGCCAACATCGTGTTGGTGCTAGCCTGGGTAATTGCAATTCGCCAACCGTTGTCGCTGACCGGTTTGGCCGGCCTGGTGTTGACCGTGGGTATGGCGGTGGATGCCAACGTTCTGATCTTTGAGCGGATCCGCGAGGAACTGATCAAGGGTGCGTCCTTAAGGATGGCCATCCGCAATGGGTTCGACCGCGCTACCACGACGATTATCGATGCCAACGTAACGACCTTGATTACGGCCATCGTGTTGTACGGTTTTGGCACGGAACAAATCAAAGGGTTTTCAATTACCTTGATTTTGGGCATTTTGATGGGAATGTTCACTGCCGTCTATTGCGCCCGGACCGTCTTTGAAATTGCCGAACGGAAGAAATGGATTACTCAGTTGAGCATGATGCAAATTGTTACCGGAAAGAAAATCGACTTTTTGGGTAAACGGCGAGTGGCGTTTGCCGCCTCAGGTTTGCTGATCATCGTCGGCCTGATTTCGATGTTTTCCTTGGGTGGTGAGTTGTTTGACATTGACTTGCGCGGCGGTTCGACGGCCCGGATCGTCTTCAAGAATGAAACCCCCGTGGACGATGTCCGCTCGACGTTGGCGAACCTGAATTTGAAACACAACGATCGCCAAGTCGATTTCCTGGTGACGAGTTTGATGGACAAAGACCACCCGGAACGCTCGTTCAAAATCGATTCCAGCCTGCCGAGTTATGAAGAGGGCCAAGGCGAACGCTGGAAACAACTCGACGAAGTCCTGGAGGAGGCCTTTGCAGGCCGTTTGGTCACACGCGAAGTGGAGCTGGTGGGCGAGCGAACGATCAAGAAGCTGCAAAATCGGGAGTGGCAACCGTTCTCGATG
>DAOLCX010000030.1:0-9800 GCA_035327685.1 Pirellulaceae bacterium
GATTAGCGATTGGTCTGTACCATCAAATGAGCTTGGACCAGGCTGCCCGCACTTTTACGTTGTTGACCATCGGGGATGGTTTGGTGACCCAATTGCCAGCGCTGTTAATCAGCATCTCCGCGGGGCTGTTGGTCAGCCGCGGTTCTCAAGAATGTAATCTGCCGCGCGAATCCATCGGACAGCTCTTCAATCGCTCGGTGGTCTTGTGGTTGACAGCCGGGTTCTTGGCGATTCTGGCGACAACCAATTTGCCGACGATTCCGTTGTTGTGTTTGTCGGCAGCAGCAGCGTTGAGCGCAGTGATGGCCGGTAAGCGCGAACGCCAATCCGCCACACTAACTTCTCATCCTGTGCCGAACGCCGCGCCTCCGCGAGAGGCGACCGTCGAAAAACTGCTGGCAGGGGACGTGTTGGAGTTACAACTCGGAGCAAGTTTGATCCCATTGGCCGACGCGCAACAAAGAGGAACATTGTTGGCGGAAGTCACTGGTGTTCGCCAGCGATTGGCGACTGAGCTGGGGATCGTGTTGCCCAAGGTCAGAATTCGCGACAACCTTCGCCTGCCGACGCGAGTGTTTCAGTTTTTGTTATTTGGCGAGACCGTGTTGCGCGGCGAAGCGCACCCGGATCGAGTCATGGCCCAGGGTCCTTTGCCCTCGCAACCCGCGCGGATTCCATGTGATTTGCCTTGGGCGCCACGGGGCAATTGGGTCCAGGAAGCAGAGGCCGAATCGTTGCCGGCCATCCAATTATTGACAGCAACCCAAGTGATCACCGAGAGTCTATTGTGGGTGGCGAGAAAACACGCTGCCGATTTGCTCAGTCGTGATGCGACAGCCGAATTATTGGAAGAAGTGCGGAAACATCATCCAGCGGCAGCACGTGAATTAAGCGAGCAATCGGTCCCACTCTCTCGCACTCAACGAATTCTGGGACGCCTGGTCCGAGAAGGGATTTCGATTCGTCATTTGGGGCGGATTGTCGAGATGATTGCGGATGCCGCGGCTACTCAATCCGACGAAGTGCTGGTCGAACACATCCGAATCGCCTTGCGCCGACAAACCAGTCAACGTTTGCGGAATGACTTGGGAGTGATTCGGGCTATGGGTGTCAGCGAAGACGTGGTGGCCATGTTGGGAATTTCACCATCCGAGGCCGATAAAGCACGCACTCAGCACACCGAGCGCCTCGAACTGTTCCGCCGATCTATTGATGCCGGTATTCGACACATGCAGCAGGCTGGGATGCTGCCGATATTGGTAGTACCTTCCTTGATCCGCCCAGTTGTTTCAGGCGAACTCGATTCGTTCTTGGGGACTCTGTTTGTGATTGGTGACGGCGAGATTGATTCGGAAACGGCGCTGCAAATCATTGCCCGGATCACTGCCAATGACCTGGAGCCTTCTGCCGGACAGGCAGCGTAACGAGTGATCAATGGGTGAAGGGATTAATAGCGAATCCTGTCGCCATCGATCACATCTGAGGAATTGATGCGGTGAGCCATCAATAAGGTTCCCGCTGCGCGGTGCAGCGCCACTTGTGAGGTTTGGTAGTCCACGACTGCCCGCGTATAAACTAACTCCGCTGAGGTCAACCGCTGTTGAGACTCCAACAACTGATCGAGCAACGTCGTGGGTGATACACCGTCGGCCAGATCACCTTCGATCAAGGCAAACGTTTCCCACCGGTTGGTTTGTTGGTCCAGGTCGGCGCGCGCGGCGTCAATGGCTGCTGTGGCAGCCACCAGTGTTTCATACGCCGAATCGCGAGTTCGCGCGGCAACTTGGACTTCGGCAATGATCATCTGCAAAGTGACTTGCAAATCCGCTTGAGCGCGCGCTAATTGCAATCGTCGCTGCTGTAATTGGCTGCGCGCCATTCGATTCCCCAGCGGCATCTCGAACTCGATGCCTGCGACATAGCCGGGAACGGTGGCAGTGAACTGGTTCAACCAGGCTCGGTCAATGGCGTTGTCACCTTCCAAACCACTGGTATAGACCTCAAACAAAACTCCCAAGGCCGGCAGCAGTTGATTCTTTGCGACATCGCATTCAATGGCCACGGATTGAATGCGTTTGAGTGCTTGGGCGAGTTCAGGACGCAAGTCCAGTGCCTGTTGAACAGCTTCATCCAAAGCGACCGGTTGATAAACCAGGTCGGGAGATTCGGTTGGAATCAACTCCACCAGAGAACCACCAGCATTCGTAGCATCGGCGACGATACGTCGAAGTTCGATTTCGGCATTCAACACGTCTCGCTCAGCGTTTGCCAATTCGGCTCGGCGGGTCGCTACAGCCGATCGCGCGCGTGCGATCTGGCTAGGTAACGAATCCAGGTCTTGACGGCCTTCAAGGATCTGTAAAATGGCTTCGCCCCGAGAAACGTTGCACTGTTTTTGCAGCAAGACGCAGCGCGCAAGATATACTTGCCAATAGGCTTGAATCAAACGAAATAACTCACCTTGCAATTCACTGGAAAACCGATCCCACGCAACCTGTTCGGCGACTTCGGCCAATACAATCTGGCTGCGGTTGAATTGCCCTCCAGCGCTGCGCAAGAGGGGTTGGCGAAAGTTCATGGAAAGCGTGGCCGTTCCCTGGTCCTGTGGTGAGAAGAATCGGGCATTGCTGTTTTGGAAACCGAGTCTTTGAGCTAACTCAAGCGTACCTCCAGTTTGCAAACGGCGGCGCACACCGGTATTCCCCATCCATATGTGTTCTTGCAACAGGCGATCGTTCGTCAACAACAAATTGCCAACGGGATCATTGCGGTCCGAGAATTTGGTCTCTAAAAAAACAAGTGGATCAAATAGTGCTCTGGCCTCGAAAATCTGGGCTTCGCGGATAAGCGGTTCCTGGCTCAGCGATACAACCAAAGGCGAATTGCTTAAAAACCAATGGACAACCTGGTCCAGGTCCACTGGATGAGGTTGCCGGTTAGGCAAAATAGTCTGGTGGATTTTCGGTGTCCACCAATCGTGATCGAGGTTCCGCGCCAATCGCCCATCATGTTCGTGGGTTGAGGCCGCTCTCAAGTCAACTGGATTGAGGTCGTATCCCATCCGCGAATTGGCGGGTGAATAGGGCTGGGCGGTACTGTGTCCGCGAGGTGCGGCTGCTGTTTTCGAACGTGGGACCCAACCTGGGACCGATGAGGAAATATTGTCGAGATCGGCTTCTAGTTCAGCGCTATAACGTGAGTCGTTAACCGTCGATTCCTGCGAAAATAACGGGTAGCGTTGCTGCGCGGAGGCTTGGGCAGACCGTCGGCTGGGAATATTGGTCTGCGCGCCGGCAATCGACAGACCGAATGCTGTCACCAAACAACAAATGGAAATCACACAGATCACTGTTCTCTGCATGACTAATGGCACCTGGATTCGCATTCGGACTTTCAACAACAACCTTCCATAATTCGGTTAATCGTGTAATGCCCATTTTGAGGATTATCCTTTTCTTACCCGTAGAAAGGATTACTCCATCCGGTGCCGCCAGGAGCGTTAGAATCGTCACAAACCACCGACTTGATGATGATTGCAAATGGGTATGTGAAACGGGGCCCAGCGTTTCAGATTAGCCTGGGGCGTTCATTCTCCGCGTTTTCGTCGTTTGTAGGCCTTCTGGCGGATTTTAGCCCAAGTTTTGTGGTTTGGGCGCCCTATCCTTCCACAGCGCGACTACTAGTAGATTCCCGGTTCATGAGTTCACAAACCTGTTGCACGGGGCAGCAGGTGCGCCGGAACCATCGGGGACTTGCTCCGCATTTAGCGATAGATTTGGCTTCCCAGCGCAATGTTCTCAAGAATACGAACGACAACTCGATTAAGCCTGATCATGGGCTTTTTAGTGACGCTTGTGATGTGGGCGGCATCCGGTATTGGACTGTTGCCCAATCAGCATCTTGAGCTTTGCCGAAATCGAATCGCCGCAACGGATTCATTGGCTATCTCGTCAGTTCCATTCGTGGAAACAAAACAAGTCGATCGGCTAAATCAATATTTTGTTCAATGGGTCAAACGTCGCCCCGAGATTCGGTCCATCGGACTGCGTGACGCGAGCGGTGAATTGATCGCCGCAACAGCCGAACATTCTTCAGTATGGTTGAACGGCTTGGATGACGCACCCACTGTTGATCAGATGCATGTAGATTTGATCAACCGAGGTGTGAAGCATGGCCGCTTGGAAGTTGCCTTTGCAGAAGCTTCGTCAGGCTTCACCTGGTGGGGTTGGGTTCAGTATCCGCTCAACCTGTTCATGTTCTGCAGCGCTTTGCTGACGTTGTTGGCATGGCTGTATTTGGGACGCGTGCTGAAATACTTGAATCCGGCCAACGCCGTTCCGAAGCGGGTTCGTTCCGCGTTCGATTCCCTGGCGGAAGGACTGTTATTGCTGGATCCAAAACACCGCATTCTCCTGACGAATCAAGCCTTTGCCGAGTTCTTGGGCTTGGAGCCAGATACCTTGATCGGGCAAGTGCCAACCACCTGGCCTTGGCAGCGGGAAACCAACGATGCCGCGCTCCCGTGGGAGATCGCCAGTACCGAAATCACGACATGTAAACAGCTTTTGTCATTGCCAGCCAAGCATGGCGCAGAACGACGCTTATCAGCGTGTGCCACACCGATCCTGGGTGACAATCGCGAAGTTCGCGGAATCATGGTCAGCTTTGACGATGTGACGCTGCAGGAACAGAAAAAAGAAGAAATGCTGGTCATGCTCCGCGAACTGAAGGCGTCCCAACAGAAAATTGAAGAGCAAAATCGTGAACTTCAAGTTTTAGCCTCTTGCGATCCACTCTCCAGTTGCTTAAACCGCCGCGCATTTTTCGAGTGTATCAATCGAGTTTGGCAGGGCTCATCTGCCGAATCACTGCACATTATTATGGCCGATATCGATCATTTCAAATCCATCAATGACCAGTTCGGCCACGGCATCGGCGATGACGTGATTCGTTTTTTCGGAAACTTTTTGAGACGTACAATCGGTGAACAAGGGAAAGTGTGTCGCTATGGTGGTGAGGAATTCTGCATCGCTCTCGTCGATTGTGACTTCGAGAATGCACACGAAATTGCCGAGAGTCTATGTCGCGAAGTGCGCCGCTATCCAGTCAAGGACTGTCCCTTTACCGCCAGTTTCGGACTGTCGAGCCGATCATTTGGTGCTACTTCCGTCGATCAATTGCTGGAACAGGCCGATCAATGCTTGTATCAGGCAAAACGGGCTGGCAGGAACCGTGTCGTTCGATGGGACCGTCGCCCTGAGTTAGATCAAGCGTACCAACCCGTGGCAGCCGTTCGCCGGGATTCGAGATCCACAGGCCGGAGTGCACCTATCGATTACCACGCGGTTCACGCCTTAATGGTTGCACTCGCCACGAGAGACAATTTGATTGCCGAACATGCAGTCCGGGTCGCTCATTTGTGCGTGGCTGTCGGTTCCAACTTGATGCCGCGCGACAGTTTGTACGCTTTGGAAGTTGCCGCGTTACTACATGACATTGGCGTTTTGGGAACTCCAGACGGTGTCTTACACAAACCAGGTCAGTTGAACATGGACGAATGGAAAACCATGTCACAACACAATGATCTCAGTCAGTCAATTGTCCGCGCTACACTTGCATCCCAAACAATAGTGGACTTGGTTCTGCAGCACCAGGTCGATCAATTCCAGCCTTTGTCGAAAGGAAAACAACGCGACAACAAAAACGAGACTTTAGGATCGCGCATTATGGCGGTGTGTGATGCCTACGATTGTATGGTGGCCGGGCGCATTTATCGCGCTCCTGTATCCAGCGAACAAGCCATTGCCGAACTGCGCCGCTTTGCACCGCGTCAATTCGACCCGGTGATCGTCGAACGACTGGCGGCGGTTGTAAGAACTCGTCCGTTAGTGGTTCATCCATCAGGCTCATCGCACCTGTCCGATGCCATGCTGTGGACTCTCGGTCATGCGATTGAACAAATCACTTTCGCACTGGCCGACGAAGATGCTTTGTCCATGCAACAGACGATTGAGGCGTTACTTGAAAATGTCAAGGCGGAGGGCCTTCCCGCATGGCTGCCGTCATTGCAGCAGATACGTGACTGTCTGGCGGAGCATCCAGACCATGTCAACTTGGTTACCGACGCGATCGATCAACTTCTTGATCGGTGCCGCTCCACCAGGTTCGACTTGATCACACGTTTTCGAACACCCACCATCGCCAGCGATCACCATGACTCGCCCAGTCCGGCACATCCACCAGCGAGAGTTAGTTCGCCCACTCTGGTCCTTGACCACTTGACGGTTCTGCCCCCCCCATCGAAAACAAGTTAATGTGGTCTGGCAACTGGTCCGTTCCGAAGCACACTTCCCTGCTCGCGTCTTTAGTCTTCCACATCGTCGTTGTCGGCGTCTTGGGCTAACCATTGTTCCAACGGCGGAAGGGCCAACGGACCGATCCGTTGTTGACAAGCTGCGGCGATCGTCAACAACCGCGCCTCGTCGAAAAGTCGTCCGGTGAAAACAGTGGATTGAGGCCTCCAGCGCCCGTCCCGCTCTTCAATGGCAGTCGGGAAAATGACTGACGGATGGCCCGTCAAATTGGTTTGCATCAGATCGGAACAGTTAACCAAGATATCGACACGCTCCATCAATGCATCAAAAGCTTCCATCAACTGGCGACGAACTCGCATGGCGCGGACGTAATCAACGGCCGAAACGAACTGCGCGGCCCGAAAACTGTTCGGCCATGTGTTCCAACCTTCAGTTTCGCGAGCCCGGAGCATATCTTCGAAAACGGAGGCCCCCTCGATATTGATCGTCTGAATCAACGCACCCAAGGGAAACCCGCTCGGCAATTCTACCTCCACCAACTGGCACCCCAGTTCTTGAAGACAACTCCAAGGCGCACGGTCAAACTGGTCGGCATGCCGTGCCAAATGGCCAATTCGCAATCTGCGGAAATCGATGTCCGTCGGCCATTTAAACGGACGATTAACTGCGGTGGGATCACGTCCGTCCGCTCCGTGAATGGCGTCTAAAACCAGTGCACAGTCGTCTGCGGATCGACAAATCGGTCCCAGTTTGTCCATCGTCCACGACAACGGCATGCACCCATCGCGACTAATTCTCCCAAACGTGGGGCGCAGTCCAGTGGCCCCACATCGGGCAGATGGAGTCATAATGCTGCCCAGTGTTTCGCTTCCCATCGAAAACCCGACCAGACCGGCGACAGTCGCCGCGACCGAACCGGCACTGGATCCGCTCGATCCTTGTTGAGGGTTCCACGGATTTCGAGTCATGCCGCGGAACCATTGATCCCCCATCGCCAAAGCGCCCAATGAAGTCTTGGCAACCAACACCGCGCCAGCGTCTCGCAATCTTTCATATACTGTGGCGTTGCGATCCAAACATCGATCAGCAAAAGCCGGAATGCCCCAGGTTGTTGGATAGCCGGCCACACTCATCAAATCTTTGGCGCCCCAGGGAATGCCATGCAGCGGGCCTCGATAATGACCTGCTGCGATTTCGCGATCGGCCTGGCGAGCTTGCTTGAGCGCTAGATCCTCTGTCAAGGTTACCACACATTTCAACAGCGGATCAAATCGCTTCAACCGTCGTAGATAAAGGTCGGTTAACTCCTCGCTTGAAACTTGTCGCGTGCGGATTAGCGGAGCTAATTCGGAAACCGGCAGGAATGCCAACTGATCGTCCTGAGTTGGGCGCACACCTGCATGAGCCTCGCGCGGCGCGGCGGCCCGGTTCGGCAGGACATCCGGTCCCTCCGTGTGTGCTAAGGTTTGGAAACAAACGGCGGGGCTGACGTCATGGTCGATCGGAAACCGCCGTAACGCCTGCAACTGCCGTTCGCCGCTGTTGACGTGAGTCAAAATCGCCGCTTGTTCATCCGCCGTCAGTTCATAACCGCTAATCCATTGAGCTTGCTGCAGATTCTCGACTGTGATGCCGCCATCGTCTTGAGCAAGCTGCGCCAATGCTCGCCGAAAAGTGGCTGTTCCCACACCTAAACCAGCCAATGCTCCCAGCCATATTCGCCGTGTGATCACGATTCACCCCTTTCGTGTCGGACCTCCACTCCATATTGGCGTCAAATTCGTTACAGGGCTACCTGCCGTGTGTTGAATTCTGGCAACACATGTCGAAAAAAGGCACCTCGGACGGCGGCAAGCTGTATGTTTTGGCGAAAATGTGCCGGATGAACGGAACGCTGGCGGTTCGCTGCGCCGCCAAAGTTAACTAATCAAATGGAAATGGCCCCATGGCAAACTTGCAGCTCTCACCGATCGTGCGAACGCTTGGGACCGCCTGGTTCTGGGTGTGGCTGGTCGCGATTTTCGCTCCCGCATTTGGCCAAATTCGACTGCCGGCGATTGATCCGTCCGGCGAACGAATATTCTTGCCACCCCCGAATTACACGACCATCATGTCGCCATTTTCGCAACACGGGTCATCGGCGTCCCCTGGCGGACCTCTGCGACGACTTCATCAACATTCTCACCAACCGCCTGTGACTCCCGCCTTTCAACAGCCTGCGGCGGTTCCGCATTGTACTGATCCAAATTGTTCGCAATGCCGTTCCGGTGCTGGACACGCTCGCCCACACTCACATCCGGCACGTGGGAAATCCGGCGAAATTATCCTCACCCCTGCGCGGATCATTGCTCCCGTGGGGAGCGAGGTGGTCGTGCTGGCCGGTATTTGCGGAGACGATGGGTATTTCATGATCAATCAGCCATTGGAGTGGATGGTCTCCAATGACAGCGTGGGACAAATTATTGAAGTGGGTGGCATGGAGCACCCTAACTTCAATCGCGCCGTCCCACCGAGCTCTAAGAAATTCGATGGACAATATGCCTGGGGACGCACGGGGCTTAAGGAAAAACTGTTGACGCGCGGTACGCCCACGCCTGCCGATGATATTCATGTTCTTAAAGGACAAACGTATTTAACGCTTTCATCCGAGTCGGCGGGAACAACGTATTTGACCTGTGTGGCACCTCAGTGTTCGGCCTGGGACAAACGCCGCGCCGCGACGATCATTCACTGGGTTGACGGAATTTGGTCGATCCCACTCCCGGTAATCGCATCCAACGGTTCGACGCAGACGTTGACCACGGTGGTGACCCGCGTGGCCGACGGAAGCGGCATCGCGGGTTGGAAAGTTCGGTATTCGATCATCGGCGGCGCGCCTGCAGAGTTTGTCCCTACCGGCTCACAAACCGCTGAAGTCGTCACGAATACCGAAGGCCAAGCGCTGATCCAGGTTAGACAACAATCTGGTCAGGCCCTTCCCGGTTCAACACAAATCCGGATCGACGTTGTTCGCCCCAGTATGCTCGGAGAGAGTGAACTCGTGGTTGAAAGCGGTTGCACAAGTATTACCTGGAGCGCCCCGGCACTGACCATCCGAGCCATCGGGCCCAAACATGCCGATTTGAACCAGCCCTATAGCTATCGCCTTGAAATCACTAATCCAGGGGATCAGGTGGCCCGCGAAGTCGTCGTGCGCAGCCAGGATATCGGAGGCGATGTTCAGTTCATCTCCAGTAATCCAAAACCAGTAGAATTTGGAAACCGGTTGGAATGGCACCTGGGCGATATTCCCCCCGGAAGTGCGCCGCGCGCTATTGAGATCGCACTCAAAAGCGACAAGCGAGGGATGCGGCGTGTTTGTTTCGAAGTGGCCAGCGCTGCCGATCGCTTGACAACCACGGCTTGTTCCGAAACCGAGATTTCAACTTGCCTTTAAGTCCCTGTCTCTGGCCAAAATCTAGCTCGCCCCGGTGACCCGGTTACGTT
>DAOLCX010000031.1:0-9789 GCA_035327685.1 Pirellulaceae bacterium
GCTGCCGGCCGTCCCTCCGGTGGCATTGGAGGATGCGGACGGACTGGCCGGGACGTTTTTCCAACGCGCGATGCAGGAAGACTTGTCGGCTGCCGACATGTTTCGCATCACGACCACTAGTTTTATGGATGCCTTTACGTTCGATATCCGCCAGATCATCAAGTCTTGTGTGCACCAGGTGCTGCCCAGTGGGCATTTGATTCCGTTTTGCGCGTACAACCTGTTTTATCGGGACGGCAACGTTCCTTTGCCCCCGCTTAAAGACGGAATCTCGCGCGCCAGCGCTCATCGTCCCGTTGGTCGATCGACCGCGTTGCCAGTAGTGATGGGTGACACTTGAGAATCGGTTATGCCGCCATCATGATCTTGGCCGTGGCGATCGGTTTTGCCGTCAGTCACCGCACACAGAGCTCATTGGCACTTACCTGGCAACAAAAGCTGGGACTCAGTCTAGGGGCATTTTGTGGCGCGATGGTCGGAGCCAAACTTCCGTTTTTGTTCGAGGATTGGGAACGTTTTTTAGACGGCACGGCCTGGTTTTCGGACGGCAAGACGATTCTGGTCGGGTTGGTCGGCGGCTATCTGGGAGTGGAAGCGGCCAAATGGACGATGGGCCTGACCATACGAACGGGAGACACGTTTGTGATTCCCGTCGCGTTGGCCATCGCAGTAGGCCGCTGGGGGTGCTTTTATGCGGGCTGTTGTTTTGGATTGCCGACAGCGCTCCCCTGGGGCGTGGTGTTTCCTGCCGTCGATGAGTTGCCTCGGCATCCGACACAGTTATATGAGTTCGTGTTTCATGTGTCGGCCGCCGCTTTGTTCGTTTGGTTTCAAGGCAAGGGTTGGTTCCGATTCGAACAAATCAAGTTGTACATCATCCTGTATGCCGCGTATCGATTTGTCAGCGAGTTCTATCGACCGGAAGCCGTTTATCCCATTGGTTTAACCGGTTATCAGTTGGCCTCGCTAGTCATCATCGGGTTGTTTTTATGGCTCTGGTACCGCTCGCAGCGCGAGTTGCAGGGCCAGCCACCAGTGTCATAACTCAAACTCGGTTCGCAACCGTTCGGAAATGGAGTCGGATCGCACAATCGAATACGTTCGAATCGTGATGACCCCACATGCCGTCCCAACGAGACAAACGCTGCACGCCGCCCGACAAAAATCAACTCCAAAATGCAAATACCGAACCTGTTCGTCAATGAACCCCAACGGCCCTCCTTGGGCATTGGCTTCCAATCACGGTTTTCCGTCCATCGCGCTCGATCTGTTTTTCCGGGAAACAGCCCACTGCACACCAAGCATCAATACCGCACCGCTGACGGCTGCGGCGCCGCTGAGCCATTGCGCCGCCGTTAACACTTCAGAAAACACCAGGTACGAGGCGATCCCCACAAAGAATGGTTGCAACTGCAACACACCAGCGGAAACAGCAACTCCCAACCGCGCAATCGACATGTAGTAGAACACGTGGCCGAGCGCAATGCCGATCAACGCCGAAATGAATAACCACACGAACTGTTCTCGCGACAGGTCCCAGGCTTGCATCCCCTGCCGTTCACCGAACGCTAACATCAAGGCCACCATCACGAGCGCGGTGAATTGACTGATGGCGGCAAAGGCCAACACCGAGTTGATGCCGCGCATGTATTTGCGTACCGACAAGCCGTACAGCGCGAACAACAAACCGCTCCCCACCGCCAACCCGACGCCTGTCAGGTGGCCGAAATCAACCGGATCGCGCGTCCCCAACACTGCGCCGCTGGTCCCTAAGATCACCAGGATCGCACCGCACAAATAGCCTGGGCTGCGTATGACGGCGCGCTCTGAGGGAAACAGCCAATACGCCCCAATCGCGGCAAAAATGATCTGGCTGCGGAGGCCAAAGGTCAGGAGCCCCGGTTCAATCTGGTAGTGGGCCCACGCAAACAACACCTGACCGCAGGCGTTGATCGCGCTGGGCACCAACGCTGCGCGCCATAATCCGGAGGGCCAGGCACCGCGGAGCGCGACGATGATCAACACCGGTCCCCAAAAACAGGCGCTGGCCCCATACCGCCAGCCGTTGCTGGTCCAGACATCGATATGCTGTGCAAAGTAGCGCAAGAACAGCGGGACGCTCGACCAGCCGATCAAGGTCATCGCGACCATCAACATTCCCAGCCCCGTCGAAAGGGGTTTCTCGTGTCGCTGGCCGTGCACTGCTTGATCTCACCGCTGGAAAAGGGTTCAGTATGGATGATCACTCGGCTGCACGCTATGGGCCGCAGTTGCCAGGAGTGGAGCTTCCACAATCAATCGTGTCTGATGCTTTGATTAGCGCTTCCGCCGGGGCGAACTGGTTTTTCGCAAACCGGCCGCTCCCTTCGCGCCAGGCTTCTTGGCGAATTGGGCAAAAGTTGTCTTGGCCAGATAATCGTCAATTTTGGATTGCACCGCGAGCATCGAGTCGTGCAGAGGGCACGGCTCCCCATGACCACACCAACCGGGACCATACGGGCAAGCCGTTTGAGCATCGCGCTCAAACAAGTCGGCCACATCGCGCAACGAAACCTCTTGTGGAGGACGCGCCAGACGATACCCACCTCCCGGACCCGGAGCACCAACCACCAATCCGCCGCGTGATAACTCGGTCAGAATCTTGGCCACGATGGGGATCGGCAAATTGCGACTCTCGGCAATATCACGCGATGAGGCGCGTTGCTGTGGATCGTGGTACAGTTCAGCCAGCCGACTGACCGCGGCAATCGCATTTTGATGGTTTCTGCTAGTTCATGCGTTCGTTGATTGTCGCGATCAGGCCCACTGCAAGAGATCGGCCGCGGGCGACGCTGCGGACAGTAGGCAGCAATACCCGCGGTTGCCGGATCAAACGCTGATCGGATGGTGTCAGCGCGCCGGCAGTTTGGCTAATTCGTCCAGTGGCAACGGCTCACGATCGCCCAATTGGCGAATCCAATTGAGAGTTTGTACCGACGGCGAATAGAACTGTACCAGATCCATGGTGACGTCGATCAACTCGACACCCTCCAACGCCACATCGCATTGCATGGTGATGGCCACCAGACCCTTGTCGCGCATCAACTGACGCATTTCTTGATGAACGGGTTGCAGCAAATCGGAGACTGGGACGCGGCCAAATCCTTGAAAGTGTAAGCGCTGCTGTTGGGTTTGCCCCCATGTTTCCAACTGGGCCACGCGCCGCGCGTCATTGGCCTTTTTCGCCTCCGCCATTTCCTGCATCTTTTCGGAAACCGGATTGTACTTCGATGCCGCCCAGGCCACGGCGATGGCGCGGCTTTCATAAACGCCGATCTTCACAACAGGAGGCGCGGCCCCGGGGGCGTCCTGGCTGAAAACTACTGAAGAAAACCAGACCGTTGTCAGGGCCAGCCACGAAACAAGTGCTGCTCGAAACATCATCTCATACCTTTGCAAAACTAGTCTTTAACCTCGTTTACCGTTGTCGAGCCACACTGCCCGCCAACCTAGGGCCGGTTTATTACGCAACCCGCGTGCCACCAAAGAAAGTTGCACGAATCGCCCTTTTTCACCAAGTTTCTGTCACAGCTGCAAATCTAATGTACAATTAATGTATGCGGCAGTACATTTGTTGACCAAGGCGTAACGTGAATCTGATTACCTCTTCCGAGCGCAAGTTCATAGAACCCATCGCGCAATTGACTTACATCAACCCCTTCCTTCCTGCGCGGGTCGAGCTGGAAAAGCGGATCTTGGGTCGCGATTACCGGCCATCTGTCGGTGGGGCCTGGAGTCTGAAAACGGATAACAGCGTGTCGTCCAATATCCCCAATCTCCAGCAGCGAATCGAAAGCCTGGCCGATTCGCTCCGTACCCGGTTGGCCGACGGAGTGCGCGGCACGGATCGCGACCATGAGCTTTATGACGATCTGGTCATCCACTTGTTGTTTCTAAGGGCCGATGCTTTGTGGCGCGAAGTCTCGGACGTCCAATCCTCAGCCCCCACAGTGTGGAAATCATTCCGTCAAGACTTCCGGCACTATCTTCAGTGTGGCGAGATCACGTTTCCCAGCGCGAGCAATCCCAGCCATCTATTTGCCGGAATATTTCAGTTTCACCGCGCCTTCCAACAGATTTATCGGAATGTCATTGGTCGCTCGGCGGCCTCGATCGCATTGCGAGCCGCCATTTGGCATTCGATTTTCACCCACGATGTCCGCCGTTACCGGCGTTCGCTGTACGATCACATGTCGCATTGGGCGACTTTGATCGTCGGCCCGTCGGGAACTGGCAAGGAGCTTGTCGCCCAGGCGATTGGGCGCTCCCAGTACATTCCGTTTGATTCCCGCCAACAGCGGTTCGCGGTGGATAGCGCAACGTGTTTCTATCCGTTGCACCTGGCCGCGCTGCCGACGGCGTTGGTCGAGTCGGAATTGTTTGGCCACGCGCAGGGAGCATTTACAGGCGCGGATCGCGAGCGCGTCGGTTGGCTGGAAGTGGCTGGCCGTTTTGGATCAGTGTTCTTGGATGAAATTGGAGAGATAGAGTCGGCGGTGCAAGTTAAGTTGCTGCGCGTCTTGCAGACGCGGCAATTCAGCCGCATCGGCGAACCAACGCCGCGGCGATTCGATGGGAAAATGATTGCGGCCACGAACCGGGACCTACTGGCAGAGATCGAACGCGGCTCGTTTCGTCAGGATTTGTACTTCCGATTGTGCTCAGACGTCATCCGCACACCGACGCTGCGCGAACAACTCGACAATTCACCCGGCGAACTGGAGTCATCGGTACGATTCATCGCAGCTCAGTTGGCAGCCGATGAAGTGGAGACGGTCACGGCTGATGTGATGATCTGGCTCGGCCAGCATATGCCGAGCGGTTACGCCTGGCCGGGAAACTTTCGCGAACTGGAACAATGCGTCCGCAACATTGTGGTGCGCAACGCCTATGAATTTACTGCCCCACGAAGCCTCGCAGAAACCAGTCCATTGGCCGGTACCGAGTCAGCCATGGAAATGCTGAGCCTGACGTCCGACCAGTTATTGCGCCGCTATTGCACCTACGCGTATTGGAAAACGGGGAGTTACGAACAGGCCGCCGAACAATTGAAACTCGACCGCCGCACCGTCCGCGCGAAGATCGATGCGGATTGGCTGGCGCAGTGGAGCAAGTCGTTCGACAACAAACGTTCATTTAGACGAAACGGTCTGTGACACTCATAGAGTTTCGATCAGCAATCAGGCGACTTGCGGAACGCACCAGAACCAAGCCGGGCCATCAATCCCGGGAACGGCTATGGCCCAGTTAGATCATAACGCGTCCCAACTGCGCATTCGTCAAACTCGAGCGAATTGAGTCGGCAACATCGGCTGGCCACGATCTGTCAGTGCCATTCAGAAATGCAGCTACCTGCGGCGGATCACTCCGATTCTCGGCGCGAATACCCGCGGACCGCGGGTGAACAACACGGGGCGCCCACAACAAGCAGGCTGTACGTGTGCCCGATGTGCCTCATGGCAAACCGAAGAGAGGTGTGTGAGTTCGAGGTTCCGAAACCAGACCTCGGTCCCGTGGTCTTGCAAGAAGATCCTCCCCACCTGATTTTCGCCGAACCCGGCGTGTGGCGCAAACTTGCTGCGCTTGACCCGCTCGCGCCAATCCGATGAACCAGGATAGGCTTCGACAATCAACCTCCCGTTGAGCCAATGTTCCACACGGTTTTGAAAAACCACAATCCGCGATACGTTCCACTCGCCAACGGGCTGCTGCAGTTTCAATCGATTAGGTTCGTACAAGGCGTAAATCGATCCCGTGGCATGCACATTCAGTTCCTCGCCTCGATCATCTTGAATCTGATACTCGCAACCCAACCATTGATTGCCGTACTGTTGGACGCGGTATTTGACGCCGCTATTTCCCTGAGGCGCGATTTTCCATTCGAAACGCAACTCAAAGTCCCCCACTGGATGTTGATAGTACAAATCGCCACCCGCCGAGGCACGATGCAATACGCCGTCCGCAGCCACCCAATTCCCCTTCGCCGGCTCACCGCCCGCCGTCACCCAGCCGTTCAATGAATGGCCATCAAATATGCGGATCGTCTCACTGCGGATTTGAGCCAGCACGGAATTGCAAATACAGCACCACAACAACGCGACCAATAGCGCTAAATTCATGCGACTTACCTTTCCAACCATTTCGATTGTTCCATGCCTGCCTGATCGACAAACTGCTTGTCGTTCCAATATAACCGGCGGACGCGACGATGTCGTCGATCGCATCTAGTTACACCAATCGGGAGTCCCTTCCTCAAAGCCATTATGCGTCAATCGCGTCAAACCCGAGCCATCGATCCGTACCATAAACAAGCTGCCATACGGTTGCGGTTGCCTGGGCAACGAAATTTCTTCCGCCGAGTACCCGGCGCGCTGACTGGTGAACACGACCCACTGACTGCAGGGCGAAAAGTGCGGATGGTTATGCCGCCCTCCGCCGCCGATGAGCTTTTGTAGTTCGCTGCCATCGGGACGTATCAACCACAGTTCGAAGCTGCCACCTCGGTCGCTGGCGAAAACGATCCATGCTCCCGTCGGCGACCAGTGGCACATTGTGTCCGTCCAATTCCCTTCCGTTAATCGCGCGACGTTTCCCCCGTAGCGGTCCATCGTATAGAGATTTTTAGCGCCGTCACGCCCGGATCGAAAGACGAGCTGTTCGCCATCGGGCGAAAACGACGGGAAGGCGCTATTGCCCGCTCGCGACGTCAGGCTGCGGAATCCCTCTCCGTCGGGTTGAATAACGCCAATGTCGACGCCCGCAGCGGGTCCTTGAAACGTCGGCCCCAACGAAAACGCGATCAAGTCTCCACCCTGCTTGGCCCAAGACACGCTGAATACGTCGCGGCCAGCACCTCGATAAATAGTCTGCCGCGACGTGCCATCGACGTTCATCACGTCCAGCGACGAAAACCCGGTCCCGATCAAAGCCATACGTTTTCCGTCGGGGGCAATCGCCGGAAATGAACCGGTCATCCGCAACATCCGCAAATCGGTATCCGGCGGCGCCGACCATGTTTCAACTTCAGGCGGGGTAAATCCAGCGCTGCGCCTATGGTAAATTATCGTCGTCCCGTCATTCGAAATCGTTGGGTTCCAATGATCGGCGTTCGCCGTCGTCACCTGACGAAGTTCGCGGGTGTTGGGGTCGATCATCGCGAGTTGTCGGTAATTGCCACGCTGCACAGCGATGACAAGATGCTCTCCGTTGGGTGAAGTTCGCGGCGTGTAGGCTTCGACATCACCGGGCGTCAATCGCTGCAAATTCGCGCCGTCGAGTTGCACTTGCCAGATTCCCCAGCGATTATCGCGACGGCTGTGAAAATACAACGCCTTCGAATCCGACGAGAAGGCCGGCCAGCCGCCGTTGCGAACGACCATGCGCCGTTCGCTGCCGTCCGGGCGCATCACGTACAGGTCCGTCCCTCCGCTTCGCCCGCTGCCGGATGCTACGGCGATCCACTGGCCGTCGGGAGACCATGCAGGTGAGTAATCGGCCGTGCCGGGCGGAGTCAGTCTGAGAGTCGCCGAACCATCGCCTTGATCCCCCACCCTCATCACGTACACCGCGTTCCAGGCCTGGCCAGGAGTCTCCGCCGCTTCGCGCGTGCTGCAGAACCCCATCTGCTGGCCATCTGGCGACCAAGCCGGGTGATCGTCCAACGCAAACTCATCGGTCAGGCGAGTCAGTGCCGGTGGTTCCTGCTCCAAATCGAGCAGATAAAGTTCCAGATTGCCGTGCCGTTCGGAGACGAACGCCACACGATGGCCGACTGGAGAGATCGCCGCGTTGTAATCGAGGGCTTGGTGATCGGTGATCTGCCGTTCATTCCCACTCGTCAAGTCGAATTGATACAAATCCCAGCCGCGCGGGGCGACCGACGAGAAGGCAATCGTTCCGCGCGCTGTCACATCGCCCGTCGTTTCCGCCTGTTCGGCGAGCGACTGAACGCCAGCTAATTCGGTTGGACTGGCTGCGATCAACATGCCGGTCGTCCAGAACAGCGCCCAATACCGTGGCGATTCGATTCGTGTTCGCATGGCACCCCCACTGATTAATCGTAACCGTTCACGAAATGCAGGGTGTGTGGAGCAAGTCGTTCGACAAAACACGTTAGCTTGGACGAATCGATCTGCGATATTCACAGGGTTTCGATCTACGTCAAGACGACTTGCTGGACCCACCAGAACCAGGATTATCCATCAATACCGTGAACCGTTACGATTAATCCTACATCATTTCAGGTCGCCTTTCACTGTGGCACCGTACCAATCGTGCCTGCCAGCAACCGGGGGCTGATGGCAAATCGATATTGCAGGTTTAGACCCATTGATTCGAGGTTGTTATTCGTATCGTCCGCTTGAAGGAGAATGAGGTCATGGCATGTCGCAAACAAACTCAGAAACGAAAACGCGAAATTAAATTGAGGAATCGCAGTAAGCAACTGTTGTCGATGCCTCGCGAAGACTTGGACAGGCTGCTGTAAGGAGAGCCTTGGGATGATGACGATTTCGATGAAGACGGGCAACGCGCGGCATGGTTCGCGATGCCGGAGATCGACGGTGGCCGGATCACCTGTGCCATGGCCGAGCGCGGTCAAGAGTTGTTGGATCGAGGCGTGCAGGTTTCTATGGAGAGTCCGGAAAACAACTCGCATGGCCGAGTGGCCTGACGAGGCTACCGACGGCGTTGTCTCGTGGCCTCAAGGATTGAGTTTAGCCAACATGCCAATGAACCCGCCCCAGGGTAAAGGCAAATGGGGAAACCGGGGGAGCGGCCAGCGCGTCGTGCGCCATTTGACCCAATCGAGTCGGTCTCCCACTATCGCACGGAGCATCCGCTGCAGTTCGTGCGGAGAAAAAGTCCGCGCCTGCTGCCACACCAGACGCTGATCGCAACGGCGGCGACGCCAACCAAAGGGACTGTCTCGATTCATCACCCCCAGCAGGATGCCGCATCGACTGACGCGGGCCGCTTCCGCCAAAGCCAACTCCGGGTTATTAACAAACTCCAACGTCGTAATCAACGCGGCCACGTCGAAGGAACGCTTCTTGAAAGGTAACTCCTGCGCATCACCCTCCACAAGTTGCACACTTCCGCCCAACCGACGCGCCTGATGAAGCATCACCGGAGAAGAATCCAGCCCGGTCACTCGATAACGCATCTCGGCCAGCCAACGCGCAAAATGCCCCGTGCCACAGCCAATCTCAATGATCGATTTGACGCCATCCAGTTGTGTTAACAACCAGGCCAACAGATTGCGTTCATGAGAATCTTGATTGCAGCCGCAACGGATATACCAGTTTTCATATTGACTAGCGACCGACTCGTCGAGAAATGGGTTCATCCTTAACACTCCGAACGAACCGAACCTCAAGCTTACCAGCCTGATGTTCACCCAAACGGCTCTTCGTCACGCCATTGAATATACGTCTCAAGACTGGACACGCTCTGATCAGTATTGGCAGAACGAATCAACCATCCGCGGCGTGGCGCGAGCGGGACGCGGCTGAACGACGTTGCACCCTGTTCAGGTGATCCATCCCACTCGCTTCTCAGCTCAACAGACAACGCCTCCCGGTTGGTGACGGCAACCCATGGTCGTTGCGGTGCCAGACTCGCCGAACTTGATTCTACTGACCAGGCGGCGGCTGCCAATCGTTGGGGCTCGCTGATAACGGATCGTTTGGAAAACTCGGCGATGGTGGCTGCCGCTGCACTCTCCGGATTCGCCAGGACCCACAATTCGTT
>DAOLCX010000032.1:0-9741 GCA_035327685.1 Pirellulaceae bacterium
CGAAAATCATGGCATTGGTTAAAATGGTCGAAGGTGCGGAAGTTTCGGTCGCATCCGTGTCGCCCGTGGCGGCCACAACCCTGGGAATCACAGGCGTTGGGCCAGCCGAAACCATTGGCAAAACAGCCTGATTTCTGGCAGCAATTCCCGCCCGCCGCACTGGCTCCACAGCCATGGTGACCAAACCGCCCCCCGCCTAAACCGCAACCGCAGCGACCTTGACGCGGGCTGAGGGAGCAATCGTCATAACAATAATTGTTCCACAAGCCTTCTGCCGTATGCTGGTGGACCTCCCGACCGCAGTTCGCTCCGCCAAATCGGTTGACATGCAGTCTTTGAAAACAGCCCCCACCACAATTCCCGCTCAACTGAGCGTGTGAAATGTGTGCGGTCGCTACAACCGCCATACACGCTAAACCCCAGACCAGCCCTTTGAAACTCATAAATTCCTCGCCCGTTTTTTTGCACTATACCCGCTCGTCTGTGGCAGTCATCGGTCACGTAGCGGGCTGACCAGCAGAACGATTTCTCTGTCCGCCCATTTCCTGAATGGAAACATTCCATTTTCGCCAGCGACGTAAACCGGTTGTCATAGGCAAATATTTCGCCGCATTCGGAGAATATGGGTTGAGCTGATCGCGCCCGCTGAAATTTAGTGGAAAACTGTTAGAATCTGTCGGAATTATCGATCATACCAACTGACTGAGCAGACGACATGGAGCACTCGACAGAAAACGATTTGCCGCCCCCAATGGATCCACCAGCGGATCAGAACGGACTGGTCGAGCCTGAATCGCAGCCCATTCCATTGCCCGGTGTCGACCAGGTTGCGGCAGAACAGCCTTCCCTGCCGGCGAATCTAAGCGCGGCAGGCGACTCGCCCGTCGTAGGCGACGATGTGTGGGCCGGGTTCTATTCGCTGGACCCTCGTTGTATAGCGATGGAACGGTGGGTCGGGATCCTGACAGCGCCGTTACTGGCGGCCGTGGTGGCCGGTGGGTTCTTTGCCATGACCCGCTGGTGGTGGAAATGGGATCTGGCTGTGGTCTGGTTTGCCGTTTTGTTCGTGGTCGTCACGTTGATATTGATTTGGCTGTCCATTGTTTGGCCAGTCTGGGAGTTCCGCCGAACGCGTTGGAAATGCGACGACATTGGCATCGAAATCCACCGAGGCATATGGTGGAGGCGGCGGATGAGTGTCCCGTTTTCGCGTATTCAGCATGTGGATGTCGCGCAAGGGCCTGTGCAGCGGCGGTTTGGGCTGGCGAAGTTCATTGTCTATACTGCGGGGACACAGCACTCGTCGGTGGAACTGCCCAATATTGCCTGGGAAACAGCCATCTGGCTGCGCGACCGCTTGATGTCCGAACGCGAGGTAGTTGATGTCGTCTGAATTGCCACAGCCAGACGCGACCTCTCCCGTCAACGCGGCGGTCGATACGACAATTGGGGGGCTGCAACGACCTCATTGGCTGCACCCCATGTCCCCACTGTTTGACTTTCTCTCTCATTTGCGGTCCATGCTCGTACCGATTGCGTTAGCCATTGTTGGAGCAGCAAGGGAAGAAGTATTTTGGTTGATCATCGGCGGTGTGTTTCTGGTACTGGGTCTGATTTTTCAATCGATTCACTTTTTCACGTTTAGATATTGGTTAACTGACACGGACTTCGTTTCCCGTCAAGGCTTGATTTTCCACCGCACGCGCACGATCCCGTTGGCCAAGATCCAGAATATCGACATCGTGCAAAACGTTTTACATCGGCTATTTGGTGTCGCGGAATGCAGAATTGAAACTGCCAGTGGCAAGGAGGTTGAAGCGGTGTTGCGCGTGCTGTCCGTCACTCAATTTGAAGCACTTCGCGAAGCGGTGACGGCTCGGCTGGAGCGTTTCCCGGGTGGTTCTCGTAAACCGGCGATCGTGTCCACTGAATTGAGTGAAAGCCCCCTTGCCTTGGAGACCAGTGCGGACGCAGATTCGACTGAAGGGACAGATCGTGCAGCGGACACACCTCACAGATTGTGGCAAATCAGTGTGCGTCAATTGGTGGCGGCCGGGTTGACGAACAATCGCGGCCTGGTGATTGTGGGTGTGATCCTGGGGGCCGCGTATCAAATGGATTTGTTTAATAGCGCCATCGCCAAACGACTGTGGCAGCTCCTTCCGCCGGCGAATGATTGGGTCACGAGCGCCGGGCAATGGTTGACCCTGTTTCTAGTGTTGGCCATCATGTTGCGAGTGTTGAGTGTGATTTGGTTTGTCACTCGGTTTTATGGATATGAGTTGCATCGAAGTGGCGAGGGATTTCAGGTTAGTTGTGGTCTATTGACTCGCATCAAATCGACGATTCCCAGACGCCGGATCCAAGTGGTCAGCATCCAGCAGAATTGGCTGATGCGGTATTTTGGTCATGCGGTGATCCGAGTGGAAACGGCGGGCGGCGCTGAGGAATCAGACTCTGGTTCTTCAGGGTCGTTGACTCGCAAGTGGTTCATTCCGGTCATGCCTCGCGGACAAGCCGTCGCGATTGTCAACGCGCTGCGGCCGGACATTGACTTGGACCTCGACGGGTTGACCTGGCATTCACCGTCGCCACATACCAAAGCACGATTGATGCGGCTGGCTGGAATCAAGTCGGTGATTTTAATGGCCGTGTTGGCGTTTTTATGTTGGCAATGGGGGACGTGGTGGCCCATGGCCGCGATGGCTCTCCTGGCTCCCCTACTGTTTGTCTGGGCCAACAAAAAGAGTCGCTCGCTCTATTACGCGCGAACGGAGTGGGGAGTTGTGTTTCGCAGCGGGATTCTGAACCGGAAAACCAGCATCACCTTTTTTGATCGGATTCAGAACGTCAATTGGCACGAATCACCGTTCGATCGTCGTTGGAGAATGGCAAATCTGACCATTGACACATCGGGCGCTGGTCCTGCGGAACATGAATTCGATATCCCATATCTGGATGTCGATCTGGCCCACGCCGAGTTCGAAAGGATTCGCCAGCAGACCGCGGCCAAGCGTCTGGTGTGGGCTTAACAGGCAGAAGCAGGGGTCAGACTTGGTTTTCGGTTTTTAGGGGCTATACTGGATGGAGTTTCCTCGGTTTGGTTTATTCAGGGTTGATCCAATGCCAAGAAAACCACGTGTGCAGTTCCCCAATGCGATTTATCACATCGTCACGCGGGGGGATGGAAAACAAAAATTGTTTCACGATGAAGGTCACTATCAGAGGTTCACGGAGGGACTGCAAGCGGAAGTTCTTCGTTCGGGCTGGCAAGTGATTGCGTATTGTTGGATGCCCAACCACATCCATGCCCTGATCAAGACTCCTGAACCCAATTTATCCAACGGAATGCAGCACTGGCTGAGCGGCTATGCCAACTGGTATGCCAAGCGTAATCGAAGGACGGGCCATCTCTACCAAGGACGATTCAAAGCATTTCAAGTCGAAGATTCATCGTATTTCTGGCCGCTAAGTCGATACATCCACCTCAACCCCTGTGTTGGTCAGAAGCCGCTGGTTGAAAAAGCGGAAGCTTGGATTCATAGCAGTTACGGCCATTACATCGACCGGCGACGTAGGCAAGACTGGCTGGCGAGTGATCTGTTGCTTGATAGTTGGCAAGCGGAATACGGTGGACCGAATCCGGTTTCCGCTTACCGCAGGTATGTCGAGCAAGAACTTGAGGTGCGAAGCGGAAATCCGCTGAAGTCGGCCTTGGAAGATTGGGTGATCGGCTCGGAAGCTTTTCTGCAAAAGATTGTTAAGTTGGCGGCGTTAACTGGGCGTCGCAAATCACTTTCCAAGCGCCATTCAGGTTTTACGCCGGAGTGGATCATTTCTCAAGTGGCGAGTCATTTCGGCAAAACACCAGACGATTATTTCGGTTTTCGATGTCGTTCCGAAGGTCGAGAGATCGCGGCCTTGCTTTGTCGAGAATTGACCGGTGTATCGTTAGCGGACCTTTCAACGGCGTTTGGTTTAACGCATCCAGACAGTGCGGCTAACTTGGCGAAGAAGGCGAAGCGGCTAGTTGGCGAGTGCAAAAAGTACAGGGACAACTACCATCGAATTAAACAAACGCTGTTTAAAACCGAAAACCAAGTCTGACCCCTTAAAGTTGCCATGCAATTTGCTTGACTTGGCCGTTCCAATCTGCAATACTCGTGAATCGCGTGATGCGGAAAGTTTTGTCTGACTGTTCCAAAAAGGGGGATAGACTGATGACGAATCTAGTAGCGGGGCATCGGCGGGTCGGATTTACGCTGATCGAATTATTGGTTGTCCTGGCCATTATCGGCGTCTTGATTGGACTTCTATTTCCGGCGGTTCGGGAAGCCGCGCGTCGCAACTCGTGTCGCAACAATCTCAATCAAATCATCTTGGCAACACACCATTATGAGTACGCTCAAAAACGGTATCCGCCAATGGGTACTGTTCTACAATGGGCGGTGGGATTTCCACATGAAGACAATGTATGGGTGCCGAGTTTCACTTGGTTTATGCACATCCTGCCCTACATCGAGCGACAAAACGAACATGATGTGATCTATTTTCGGATGACGTACGCGGCCGATTTTACCCCATTGTGAGACCCCAGTCTGGAGTTAACTCCAGAGCAGGAGCAAGTTTTGCTCCAGATTCGAACACGTATTATGAGTTGTCCTTCGGACAGCGCTCCGCATTTGAATACGCCGCGCTCGGTTTGGGTCGATATTCCCGACGTCGCTGAAAAGGACATCAAATTCATCGTCAACGCGACGAACAACTACGTGGGCGTAAACTCGGTCCACGCATCAACTTGTTATGTCCATCAACGGCGTCCAGGATTGGTGACGATTCCCGAAGGCAACAATGGGTTTTTCAGTGCGCTCAACGAGCACCGGAAGCATAAAGACTTGTTAGATGGTCATTCCAACATTCTCGCGTTCGGCGAACGAGCGTGGGAATACAGGACGCGTGGTCAGACCTACAACGCTTACGCGGCCAATACCTATACCGGTCGATTTGCAAAGCAGATCGTAACGGTCAATGGGCAAGGTGACGGGGATGCGTGCGGCACGTTGAATAATGGCGAAGCCATTAATTTTCCACATGCCGAACCATTAAAAGCGATGGATACGTTTTCTTCTCGCCATCCTGGCGGCGCGTTGTTTTCGATGGCCGATGGTTCCGTGCACTTTCTGTCAGATACGACCGACCCTAATACGTTGGTAAGATTGGGGCATATATCCGACGGCGAATTTGTAGGGGACTTCCAGAATTAACAATACCTGAATTCGCATCGTTTATTGGCTGCCAGTCGATGGTCGCTGTCGTTCGTCGGCAACGATCTGAATGTTGACTGAGGTGGCGGATGCCTGGGTTCTCCAGTCCAAAGGCTAAGTACCTGGTGCCGCGACCGGCAATTCCCAGGACACCAAAGCGAGTTCTTTCCCAATTTTACAAAGCGTGTTCCATCTTTTTGCGCCAGGTCCTGGGACGCGGCCTGTCCTTTGCCTTCACCAGACGTCCAGTGTAGGTTCAGCGAAATGGCCTGTAAACGTGCGGTTAAAGTAGTCGATAATCGCCAGCAGTCGATCCTTCAGGACTTCCGGCCAGCTGAAACTAACGCGGGCCATCGCACGGCGAAGGACTATCGTAATGGTTCATCGTGCATTGGAAGAATGCGTCGCTTGAAGTAGCTCCGATCGGCTGCTTTAGTCGTTACGTAGGTTACTGCGGGTTGTGACGATGTCAAGCAAGTTGCGGGTTCCTCTTCTCTGTTCCGCCGTTTGGTTTACGTCAGCGTTGGCAGGTTGATCGGGAGTCGCTCGGCGAGGTCGACAGCGGCGTCAAATGGAATTAGCGCATGGACGGCACACCACAATTCGAGCGCGTTGCCATGGCGTCCGCATTTGAAGTAATGAAACGCATATTTGTCGACATAGTTAGACCCCCAAAAAGGGTTGTCCTAACTCGATCTGACTCCTGTTACATCACCTGCACGATCCGCTGGGTCGGATGAATTGACGGGGCGAACGGTCACGGGCCGGCGAATCCGAGTTTGTTGGCAAAATAGGACTGGGGAGTGAGCGGTCACATAAGAGGCGACGTAACCGTTCGCGCTATTGATGGCCAAGCTTGATTCTCGTGCGTTCCGCAAGTCGTCTGGTTGTGGATTGAAACCGTGTGAGTGTGGCAGATTGATTCGTCCAAGCAAACGTGTTTTATCGAACTACTTGCTGCACGCACCTTATATGTCATGAACGGTTACGAGGTGACAATTCTAGGGGGCTGGCGGCACGCAGTGGTTTATTCAGCTACGATGGCACAACTTCTGCCAGAGTTGGAACCATTGAGGACAGTTGTTCTTCGTTGACGTGAACGGGATATTTTAAAACAAAACGGCTGCAAACAGGTGATGTTTGCAGCCGCGAGCCAATCGCTCTCAGGATATTCAAGTTGAGTTAGCTGAACGAATGACGTTACTTCATGGAGTGCGACGGCGTTTTAGGGCAATATGAACGCGCCTCCCGTGATCACCGAAGCCTGGTACAACGCGCCGTTCAAGCTGATCGGAATCGGGTCTCGCAACCATGGCGCACAGTTCCCTGGCCGATAGTAACCGAGTGCATAATGACATTCGTTGGGCGGATGAATTCCGGCTTGATAAGGTACACTCAGCAAGCTCACGAAGAAATGCGCAGTCGATCGCAGGGGTTGCATGACAGGTCCAGCCGAATGGCCATAACGCTCGAGATTCACATCCTCGAAAAACAGAGTTTTGTGGCACACGGATGACGCGTGCCAATGAACCATTTGTGGCATCCAGCAGCGATCTTGAAAATAGTCTGTGGAAACCAGACATTCGGCGGGGATATCCCAGTATTCGGCAACCGCCGCCACATCGGCTTCTGACACGCGGGAGAATGCGATCCGTTCGGTCCCGCGGTTGGTCTTAATAATCAGATACCCTCGTCGCATGTCAAGCAATTGACCGGTGACCATTGGGTTTCCAAATCGGTCGAGCCATCGGCGCTCCAGAGTTTTGGCGGCTCCGCGACCCGTAATTCGTGGCGGGGGGCTGATGTCCAAGGCGATATTGACGATCGGGTTGTTTAGCAACTCGCGCCGGCTTGACTCGCACCCCGCATCGTCCGGACCTGGATCGTCTTGGCGGAAATCGTTTATCTGCCGCGAATGAAGGCCACTTCGACTGGGGTTCGTCAAAGGCTGACCTCCCCAGTGGCCCGAACCGACGGGCGACGAGTGCGACGGCGGCATTTCAGACCAACCGTCATCCAGGTCCAAGCTTGGGTCCGGGAAGTTGTTGTCGAAGATTTGTTGTGGATGTTGGGAATCCATCACGCTTCTCATCGGTGGAACCGACGAGCCAGGAGTTGTCGTGCGGTCCGTTCCTAGCTGCGTTGGCGACGTGGACCTGGCCATAGGCGGATTGACTGCTCGCCAAGGATCGTCGTATTGCATGGTCTGCACGCCTAAGTCGACGACAGACGGCGCGTTTGACTCTTGGTTATAGATGGTTTGATTGATGGCGATTTGGCTACGTTGGTCTGGTCGCAAGGGCGGAGGTGCCGATCGATCGCGCAGTCGGTTGGGAGCCACATGCACTGGCGGGAAATAGTTGGACGGGGTTGAGCCGCCCCCGGAATCACGCTGCACGGCGAACGTCTGGCCTTGCGTACACGCTTCCACTTGAATTGCAGCCCAGGCAATAGCACACAGCGCCGCACATAAGCCAAGTCGATGGCCCGAGCCTAAATGGTTGGTGCGGAGCGGCTTACAAAGTATCCGCCGCGATTGATTCAGAACTGTAGTTTGGCGCTTCCTGCGTGATGGCGATGTCATGGGGGTGACTCTCTCTGACACTGGCCGCTGAAACTTGTATAAACCGCGCATCCGTTCGCAGTTGATCGATCGTTGCCGTTCCGCAATAGCCCATGGCTGCCCGCAAGCCGCCGACAAGCTGATAGACGAAATCGCTGAGCGCCCCTTTGAAAGGGACGCGTCCTTCGACTCCCTCCGGAACGAGTTTATCGCTCCGACCTTGCCGGTATCGCTCGCTGGAACCATGCACCATAGCGCCTAACGATCCCATACCACGATAGGCCTTAAACGTCCTGCCCTGGTATAAAATCGTTTGGCCGGGGCTTTCTGCCAAACCGGCAAACAAACCTCCAATCATCACTACGTGCGCACCAGCCGCGATGGCTTTGGCGATATCGCCCGAATAGCGAATACCGCCGTCCGCAATCACTGGCACATCGGCGTCGTGAGCCGCTTCCACACAGTGAGCAATCGCTGTCACTTGCGGCACTCCAACACCGCTGACCACCCGCGTGGTGCAGATCGAACCTGGACCAATGCCGACTTTGACGGCGTCTGCTCCAGCCGCGATCAACGCCCGGCATCCTTCAGCCGTCGCCACGTTCCCGGCGATGACCTCGATATCCCAACGGCGTTTGATCTCCTGGACGGTTTCGATCACATTGCGCGAATGACCGTGAGCGCTGTCCACAACCAGCACATCGACACCTTTGCCGATCAAGCCATCGACACGTTCCCAATCGAAGACTCCCACGGCTGCCCCCACGCGCAGGCGCCCCAAAGGGTCCTTGCAAGCATGGGGAAAACGATTCATCATGTCGATGTCTTTAATCGTTATTAACCCGCTCAGTTTCTTATCTTCGTCAACCAGCAAAAGTTTCTCCACTTTTTTAGCCGTTAAAATCTTCTCAGCTTGCTCCAACGTTACATTTCCCGTAGCCGTTACCAACGGTTCCCGCGTCATGACATCGCTGACGCGGTCGTCGTTGTCCTCCAAGAACCGCATATCGCGCCGAGTCAAAATGCCGACCAACGTGCCATCAGCTAGCACAATGGGGACTCCCGACACGTTATGCTGCTGCATCAGCCGTTTGGCTTCGGCAACCGTGGCGTCGGGTGGGAGCGTCACAGGATCGAAGATGATGCCGTTTGCGCTCCGTTTGACCTTGTTCACTTCCTCCACCTGGGCCTGCACGGGCATGTTCTTGTGGATGACCCCCAGCCCTCCTTCCTTGGCCAGCGCGATGGCCATGGCGCTTTCGGTGACCGTATCCATCGGTGAACTGAGCAGGGGAGTATTGAGCCGGATTCGCTGTGTTAACCGCGTGGAGACATCGACTTCGCTAGGGACCACTTCGCTAAAACGTGGTTCAATCAAGACGTCGTCAAACGTGATGGCGGTACCGATGATCTTTTTCGATTGCATAATATTTCGAGCGAGCTTGAAAACACCTGGCGTTGGCGATAAACATCGCATTATGGCGGTCGATATCCGGTTTGACAACGGATTGCCCGCGCTACGACAGGCCATTAAAATCGAGTCCACAGTGAAAAGTCGCCGAGCCCAGGACCAATCTGAGAACACGCGAGACGTCCCGACGGTCTCGCAATTGACCGCCGAGATCAAGGAGTCTCTGGCATCTGATTTTTCCAAAATCTGGGTGCGCGGCGAGATTTCGGACCTGACTCGGGCTGGCTCCGGCCATTTGTATTTCAGTCTAAAAGACTCATCGGCCCGTTTGAGTTGCGTGATTTGGCAAAGTACGGCTCGACGCATCCGTGATCCGCTTCAGGAAGGCCAGGAAATCGTGTGCCAGGGCTCCATTGACGTTTATCCACCGCGGGGGGCCTATCAACTCATTGTCAGCAATGTGGCTCCGGTCGGCGTTGGAGCCCTGCAATTGGCCTTTCAAC
>DAOLCX010000033.1:0-9721 GCA_035327685.1 Pirellulaceae bacterium
TTGCTGGTAGCGGCAAACCACAAACCCAGGGAGGGCCAGTCTTGATCGATTGCCGTTTGATTGACGCCGAGACTCTACAGCGGACGTTGACTGCGACTTGGAAACAAACTCCGCTGGGGGCACGCGATGTTCTGTTGCGTGAGGTTGAGCACTTGTCTGCCGAATCTGCAGCGGAACTCATAGGATTCCTCCAGCTCCCCAACCACGGCTTGCGGATCCTTGCGACAGCGCAGCATCCATTAGTGGGTCTGGCTGCCAAAGACTCATTTGGTGCGGTATTGTCAGCGCGCTTAAGTGGGCTGGTCATCGAAGTCCCGCCCCTCAGTCAACGGCGAGAAGATATTCCCATTTTGGCCCAAGTCCTGTTGGAGTCGATTGCCCGTCATTCTCGAACATCGGTGCGGAGCCTGGCACCGCCGGTGCTTAAACAACTGGCCGAATACCATTGGCCCGGCGAGGTCGCGGAATTGAAAGATGTCGTACGACAAGCCGTTGAACGATGTGTTCAAAGTCAGATATTGGTGGCCGACTTGCCAGACCGTTTTCGGTTGGCCCATGCCGCTTCATGTACGCCGCGTTATGCCGGTCAGGAAGTAGTTCTGGACGAATACCTGGCAGATATCGAGCGGCGACTGTTGGAACGCGCATTGCATCAATCAAAATGGAATAAGGCCCAGGCGGCCCGTTGCCTATCGATCAGCCGAGCCCGCTTGATTCGGCGCGCCGAACAACTGGGTATTCAGTTTCCGACTCCCGATATTCCGTTCGAGGAAATGGATGACGAGCCGAGTTAGTTCCCACCTTCCATTGGAAGAACCGATAAAGACTGACCGCGCCTGGCCGCCGCCCAAATGCGCCATTTGGAACCACTCCGGCGAATGGTTGGCGGCGTTTCAGCGCTGCGCCCCCGCAGCATGGTCCTTCCTTGCTGTTGATCGCCTGCAGGATTTGGACAAATCCTTATCCGACCAACCGCGAGCCGTCGCCATCGTTGCCTGGTCGGAACAGTGGCTTACGGAAGATTGGATCGTATTGGCCGAGCTTTGCCAGCGAGTTCCCACGGTTGTTGTAAGTTGCGAATCACTCGAAGAATGGGAACTCGTGTTGCGTCAGTTTGGCGCTATCGGCGTATTTGGCTCAACCTTGCAAGCCGCCCAAGCGGTGCGTCTAATAGATCGACACTTTCAGCAGGCAACTGGAAACTGTTGGTCGTTAGAGGAAGAGGTGGAAATGGACCTGCGATGGGGCCGTTGAAGATGGCTCATCGCCATTGAATTAAGAGAAATATGAACTCCGAGAATCAAACTATCACAGCGGACGAAGTGCGCCGTTTGTTGTCGCCTCTGCGAGACCCCGAAACGGGGCGGTCTTTGGTTTCGTCCGGTCAAATTGGGGACATCGTTGTGGATGCCCAGCAGATTCGGGTGGACATCGGGCTTTCGACGTTTGCCAGTTCCTTAAAGGCGGACTTGGGCGAGCAGATTGGCGATCTGATTCAGTCCCAGTCTGGCCGGGAACTGAACGTCACGGTGACTTGGAAGACATTGGAACGACCGCCCCTGGCGCGAGGGACACTGGATGTCCGGGCCAAAGCGGTAATTGCTGTTGGTTCCGGCAAAGGGGGGGTTGGGAAAAGCACGGTGGCATTATGTCTGGCGCTAGCCCTGCACCGCGCCGGCTGCCGTATCGGCATTTTGGATGCGGATGTCTATGGGCCGAGCTTACCGCAATTGACTGGTGTGCATGGTCCCGTCGGAAAACGTGGCGACAAAATCGCCCCTCAGGATTACTTGGGCATGCCCTTGATGTCGATCGGTTTTCTGGTTCCGCCGGATCAAGCCGTGATTTGGCGCGGGCCGATGCTGCATTCGACGATGAAAACTTTCTTGAACGATGTCGATTGGGGCGACCTGGACTATCTGATTGTCGATATGCCTCCCGGAACTGGCGATGTGGCTCTGTCGTTGTCCCAATTCATCCCCATTACGGGAGCCGTGGTGGTTTGCACGCCCCAAGCGGTGGCGCTGATTGACGCCATCAAAGCCGTGGCGATGTTTCGCCAGGTCAAAATACCTGTGCTGGGAATCGTCGAGAACATGAGTGGATTCTTGTGCCCGGACAATGGGAAACGGTACGACATTTTCGGCAAAGGTGGCGCGCGGGAGTACGCAGAACAGGCTGGGGTTCCGTTTCTAGGGGAAATCCCGATTCATATACCGCTTCGCGAGCGAGGTGATGCCGGTCAAACGACGCAGAACTTCGACGACCCGCAGATCGCGCCCTACCTGGAGAGGCTAGCGTACCAGTTGGCAAGGATCATTGCGCAGCAGGCGGCCCAGGCCCCAGCCAAAATGGAATTGCCTGTGTTGCGTTGACCGCAGGCCACGTTAATAGTTGAGTTGGAGTTGAAACCGCAAGACATCGCCGTCAAATTGACGGTATGACAACTCGTCCGCCACACTGATGGCTTGGGTGTTGGTGCGGTCCGTGATCAAATACGAAACGGTCAGTTCAACCCCTTTCCCAAATTGCCATTCGACACCAAAGTCATGCTCGGAGATTGTCACAAACGGAGCGTTCCGTTCGTTCTTGTAGCCTCCTTCGTAAAACGTGTAGCGGTAAAACGGACTGATGATCCCGTGATCGCATGTTTTGTGTTGGTATTGGACCAACATGTACCCCCCTTTAAGGTGGCGGCGTACGATTTCAGTGTGATCTGGATTGAGCGCAGGCCCGCGCCCGACATTCCACTCGGTCTGAAAACCCCAAGGTTGTGGATACCAGATGAACGACGCGGCGATTCGATCTTCGTAGATTCCCCGCGAATTGCCAGTCTCCAGCGCTCCCAATGGCCGAACGGCGGGGCCAACGCCTAATGGGGTGATGGGGGACGAGAGAACCACAAAATCACCAAAATAGCCTTGAACCCCCATCTCCATCCGCTGTCCCGAAGCAAGGGTGTATGGAAGGGTTAAGCGGCTGACCACGTGCAGCCGGTCGTTGGCTTCTTGCAATGATCCACCTTGTCCAGCATAGGTTCCTATACCAAATAGTCCGTAATTGCCTGAGCCTTTCAAACCATCGTCAAGAATCGATTTGAAGAAGTCCTGCACAGGTGCGGGTGTGAAATAATAAAACATCCCCAAATCGCGCTCATTACGGACAGCGGAATTCAGCGAATCACTGCGGTCAAGAGGCAGCCGATTGGAACTGGACTGCAGGTTTTCGAATCCGAAGGGGACCTTGGAGCTGCCTGCCCGCAAACGATGGACTTTGTCTGTTGTTAAGTAGATGTCTCCATACCAGTCTCGAATCTGGACAAAGTTTGTTCCGTCGGGGCTGCCGGGTGGAGCCACGGCGAAGTCGGGCTGCAAATAGACATACAGATTCTCGGTGATGTCGGCAGCCAGAATGATCCGGGCGCGGCGAATAAAATAACTTTTACCGTCGCCGATCGACCGATCCCCTACCGATTGAGCCGGCGCGCCGAAAGGGTCTTCACGGAGCACTTCATTGAATCGAAATTGGGCGTAGCCGCGCAGACTGTACTTCTCAAACCACGTTTTCTCTTTGGGTTTTTCCGGTTTCTTCTCACCAGGCGCGTCAGAACCATCAGGCTTGATGTCTTTTGATTCGAAATTCCAGGATGCTGGGAGCATCCCAAAATTGGCCGAACGGCTCGGCAGGACGTACTGATCGACGGGTCGATATAGGTCAAGCGCCCCGTCCGAGTTTTCATTTTCGTGGACCTCGGCGCTGAACCAATTCGCAGACGTCAATTCCGTCTGACCCCAGACGTCGGCAGGTGCTATGGTCCACCAAGCCGCTGCGCAAACCACTAGAAGCTCAACCAGGATCGCGGCAGGTTGCAACATCCCAAGAACCCACTTCCGCACCGATGACATTGCGATTTAGCTACCAACATGCCGAAGTTGCTCATGGAAAGCCACAGTTCATATTCATCGTTTCTTCACCGTTGTTTAACAAGCAAAATCGGCACGACTAGTACACTTTGCCTAAATTAACACGCTGATTTAGGCTCCGAATGGGTCTTACCCAGAGAATGGATGAAATAACCTACCGCGGGCGTGTCACAGCAGTTGCTTGGCGTGGGACTTGTCAAAAATGACGACAGAAATGGTATTGGGACAAAAAAGTAGGACTGCGCAAAGCGCAGTCCTGTCTCGTTGTGTCTCGTAGAAAGACGAAAAAGTAACTTACTTCTTCTTCTTTACGGCAGCCTTCTTCGCGGCTTTCTTAGCGGCTTTCTTAGGAGCTGCTTTCTTAGCGGCGGCTTTGGCTTTCTTCTTGGCCACAGTACGTCCTCCATTAAAAAGAACTGCGGCGAGCTCCCCCCTGGCTGTCCTTATGCCAAACCGTGGGAGCGGCTCACCAACCCAAAACAACAATACTCGCTTAGCTAATTTTGGTTGGTTACCCGATCGCTCACTATGTTGCGCTCTTTTGTCTTGCGTCGCTTGTCCGACAAGCGTCGCTCGACGTCCCTGCACTTCACAGTTTCGGTTGATGTGTCTCCAGTGCCCTTATCCAACAAGCACCAAAGTTCAATTAGCCACATCACATCAACCGACGACGGATTTCCTTATTCGTGGATAAGTTGTAAGCGATAGCATTTGCAATTGCAAGATTGTTTTGAAAAAAAATTCAAAATTTTTTCAAATTGATCTTGATTCCACCCGGCGTGCGCGAGGCCGATCGATCGCGCGCGGTTCATATTCTGGTTCATCGAATGGGTCAATTCACCAGTGCCCTACCGTGTTGAAAAATGTTGAGATGAAATGCTGTGTGTGACCGCAGTCGGGCATCGCCCCCGAGGAACTATTGAAATCTCGTGCCTCTCGTCGCGCCGTTTTTGTGTCGACCTGCGTCCTATTTGTACGATACCTGATTCGCGTATTTAGGCCGTGTTTTGTGGGCTAAAACGGACTTTTTGGTCAGCTGACAGGCCAAGACAATCTCTTTGGGTTCGATTGGATGAAACGATCTTGTTGCGATTTAACTCCGTGAGCCGGCACACGAAGGTAGTTCCCAACAGGCATCATCGGCAGCGCTTGTCACCAGACGACTTTTGCCCTTTGCCAACGAGTGATGGGCGACGTTTCCGAAGGCTACACAGCACCTTGAATCACCGCCTCAAGGCGACGAGAAAATCAGGGAAAATTTTTTCAAAAAAAGCTCCCGCAAAGCCAAAAAAGCCACCGATGACTTCCATCACCAGTGGCCTGGCCTATGAAAAGTGTTCCAAAATCGACAAGCTTAATCCTCGTCGGACATCAACTGCGCCGGTGGAACAAAGGAGGCAATGCGGTTGAACGCTTCCTTGACATCGTCTTCCAAGTCGGAGACCGATTGGCCTCCTGGAACCTCGATGTAAATGCCGCGGCCCAGGAACGCCACCGCCCGCATCAGCTCCGTATCGGCACCCGAACCCACAGACATGGTATGGATCGTGTAGCCGGCATCCACACATTCCTTGGCCTTCTTCAAAACATGCCGTTTTTGGGTATAGGACGTGGTGTAATCCGCCACACCATCGCCGTCGTAGTCGAAAAGGGCGTCCCAATCCCAACCTCCCGGCAACGTACCATTTTCACCGGCGTCCATGGTGTTTGAGTTTCCGTCGGTCATGAGCAAGATGGTGGGCCGAGCCCCGACGCGGCCGTGGGCATCGAGCAGGGCGCGAGCCGACTTGAGTCCACCACCAATGTTGGTGGCGTAGAAGTAATGCCCCGCCTGTTTATGGTGGATCAAATCGCGGATGGCTTGATAGTCATTGGTGATCGGTTTGGCCGAAATATCAACCGATGGCATGCCTGGCGAGTTGAGAACTTGCTCAATACGATGATAGGTGTCGTAACTGACGAATCCGACATAGTCATTGAAGCTCAGTTCTTCCAAGAAGTCACACAACAGCTTTTGCCCCTCCTTCACCGAGTGGAAAGGGTAATGCCGGGTTTTCCAGAAATCAGGCGTGCGGGCGTATGACGCCTCAAACCGCAACTGATAGTGCAAAAACGTCATGATTCCAAACTTCTTGCGGAATCCATGTTCGCCAATTTTCGGATCAAAGTAGCTGCTGCCACTCGACACGTTGCGAACCATGTTGAAGTAGTTGGACCAACTCCCAGATGGCCAAGGATAGGCAACACCTGTTAACCCCAATCCTCGCTGTATGTGAGAGTTATTGAAGAAATCAAACGATTCCCAGGTCAAAGAACCTTTGCGAACTTCACATTTGTGAATAGGTCGGCCTGAGTTGGAACCAGTCCCTGACCACGTCCCGGAGTTCACTGTCGTGCTGAAGGTCTGAATGTTGCCATTGTCAAAAGTCAACCGCACACGTTGCAGATCGCTATTGCAAGTCACATAAACCGATGTATCCTGCCAGCGCACATTGACGTTATTGCCCCATGTCGTGCTGGGGATTGTCACCCAGTCGGGCAACCAGGGCATGTTGCCCCAAGTTGGATTTCCCAGGTCATCCCAGACCAGTTCAATATTGTTTACGATTTGTTCGTGAGTCAGAGAGGTCGCTTCCTCGGATGCGAAATAGCTGTCGAAGTTCATTGACCGCGAAAAGTCGATTACGCAGACGATGTCGCGGGATTCGACAAAGGCGGCAGCAGACGTTGTCAAAGGCTGCGACCCTCGCCCGATAGCTCCCGCAAACGGCAGCCTGACGAATGCGTCCGGTTCGGAAGGATCTGGATTATCGCGTCGTGCAGTCACGCGCACGACATTGGCGATCTCCGCCGACCAATCCGTTTCAAATTTTTGGGTGGCCGGGTTGTAAAACCGCCGACCAAACTCCACATCGCGGACTGGGTCCACATAGACACCGTTGAGGGCCGCCACTTCCGCCGCTTTCAATCGGGCTTGCGCCTGAGCGTACTGGACGACGTTTCCTACGTCTGGCCCCGCCGTTTCGACCGCCGCGGTAATTTCCATGGCAGCCGCCAGAGCCGCGGCATCGACGGCGTTTTGCATTTCTTGTTTCGTCATGACCAATCGGCTGTAATCGACGCTGATCGCGGCGAACGCCAACACGACGGTCATGGCTACCAAAGCCAATACGACGAACAAGCCGCGCCTGGGTGGCCCGGCAGTCGCCGATCGACTCAGCCAATTCGTGTAGTTACGTTTCATAGGACCCTCCGAGATGAGAAAACAAGTGGTGTAAGGAATGGTGGTTTGTTTGCCTGTTACGTGGACATATTGACCCGGCCCCGGCGAAATGTAATCGACGCTGAGATATCTCGGTTCATCAAATGCCGAAGCGGGTACGAGCTTAAGGCGCTATAAGGCACGGTGACTTCCAATCGGAACAGCTTCAGGTAATTATCGGGATCGTCGAGTACAAAGGTCTGCCCGATTTGACTCCCTTCGGCGTGGACTATTCTGATCGTCACCTGATCTAGCGGAACGTTGGACGCCAACAGAATGCGGTTTAAATCCTGCTCGATTTTCTGGTTGGCGGTCATGCCTACCGGGACCAGGTCACTGAAGTCCATGCATGCCAATCGCCCTGATTCCCGCACGGCGGCAACCAATGTCGCTCTGGCATTTACCCCTTGTCCAAGTTCGCAAATTCCCAGAAAGAAAACCAATACGATCGGCATGATAATGGCACATTCAACTGCAGCGGCGCCTTGGCGCTGACAATCGCGATCACCCTCGGTCCCTCGTCGGCTCTCTGTCCAACGACTTCTTCGCACGCCCGATTTGTTTTGAATGCGTTGCATAACACTACTCATGTCGAAGAATGGAAATGCCCGTAAGCTGGACATTGCTGGCCCAAAACGGTGGGAAGATCGCCACGTCGCTATAGGCGACATCGATCTGCACCACAAACATGTGCCGGGATTCAGTGGTTGAAAGTTCTATGTCGGGCAAGGTACTTGGGTTGATTGGTCCGCTCGGAGGCGAACTGCTGTCATAGACCGAAGCATCCTTGATGTAGATCGTGGCTGCCACCGATGGAAATGCGCGGCTGATACGGTTTTCAATGAACGCCTGCACATCCGCTGTCGATGCGTTTTCGATGCTCCCCATCCGCGCTCCCTCTTTGGCAGCAGACGTCAGAGCGGCTTTGACCATCAGCAAATGCCCAAACTCTAACAGACCAAATAGGAACAGCAGAAAAACAGGAAAGGTGAGTGCCATTTCGACAGCCGCAGCCCCGCGACGATCGCTCTGTGAGCGTTGCGACATCCATCGACGGCAATGGGATTTTCGGCGATTCGCGCGGGACATGGGTCAAACCTGTTTCGATTGGCGGAGCCTTAGTTCGGCTACCGGAAAACTAGCTCATTCTGACAACCCGTGCCGAAAAAACCCGAACCACGTCATAATGTCAGCGAATCCCTTTTGTCCGGAAATGGGGTTTTGCTGGTCGTAAGGATTGAATTGACACCAACAGTTTTTGACAGTCGTCGGACGATCGATTCACATGGCGAACAGGAATTGAAATCATGCACCCGTCGAAATCAGCTCACTTGGAAGCCTTAAACCTCGACCAAGTCCGCAGGTACCAAGCCGAAGTGGTCGTCATTCCGTTTGGTGCAACCGAGCCGCACAATCTGCATTTGCCCTATGGAACCGATACATGGACCGTTTCGGAAATCGCCCAGCGGTTGGCGAAAGCGGCCAACGCGCGCGGCGGACGAGTCTTGATATTGCCGACCATTCCGTATGGGACGGAGACCAATTTGAATCAATTTCCGATGGCGATCAATTGGCAACCCAGCACCTTGCTGGCGGTCATCCGCGACATGACGCTGTCCCTTGCTCACAGCGGTATCCGCAAGATCGTGCTGCTTAATGGACATGGCGGAAACGACTTCAAATCGGTCCTCCGCGAATTGTATGGAAACGTCGAGGCGCACCTGTTCTTGATTAATTGGTATCAAGTGATCGCAGACGTGTATCGTGAGATTTTCGATCAACCGGACGACCACGCTGGGGAAATGGAAACCAGTTTGGGGCTCGCACTTTTTCCGTCATGGGTGGCCCAGGACGAACAGGGGGCATTGCTGGCCGACGCTGGTGCCAAACGCCCCTGCCAATTTGAGGCCGTTAACCGCGGTTGGGTGCAATTGACTCGCCCTTGGCATTTGCTGACGACTCAATCCGGCGCCGGCGATCCTCACGCGGCGACGGCAGAGAAAGGTGTCAAGTTGTTGGACTTGTTAGTGGACCGCCTCTCGCCATTTTTGGCTGAGCTGTCAAACGCCACAGCGGACACCCAATTTCCGTTTCAATCGGCATAGCTTCCTGGATTCAGTGCTCTCTGCGGTAATTTGTATCGGGTAGTGAAAAGTCTCTGAGAATGCCGGAAATGGCGGCTGGCGAAGCTCTGGGGACGCACTTTTTTTTCCGGTTTTTTTTTGCCTTTCGATTCGATATGATGGTTGTCGAGCTAGCCGCCGCACTACTCGCATGGAGGATCGTTTTGTTTCAGGGATGAGATCTTTTGTTTCATTCCTTGAAGGAAAAGATCCATGTCGATCGATTGGATGAATTCGCTGATTGCGCTGGCGTTTGTGACTGTTTGGGTGTTCATTGCCCAGGTTTCTTTGGTCAAACAATAGCTGTTTCGCCAGCGCCCGGTAGTGTTGTTCCCCGTTTGGTTTTGCGCGCCATCGGTTCGCTTGGGCAATTCGCGCTCATTTTGGGTAGCGCAAGGGGTGTCCACTTCTGC
>DAOLCX010000034.1:0-9704 GCA_035327685.1 Pirellulaceae bacterium
GGCCGCTCGGAGATTGCGTGCCGACTGCAGCCACACCTTATCCCCCCGCCAATGGCGTGGCGGTCGCGGTCAGGGGCATCCGAAACGGGACCGCCACGGCCATCCGCTCGACCGCCAAACGCAATCTGACTGCCCAACGACCGTCGGTGTCGCCTTCAATCTGCCAGTGCGGCTGTACCATCACCGATTGATGTACCAGTTCAATTCCAGACTCCGACTGCGACACCGTTTGAATAGGAAACGCCCAAAAGCCTGTGTCCTGGTCGGCACTCAAAGTTACTCGAAGTGATTGCCATTGATCGATCAGCTGCAGTTCACGTTGCTGCGTCACGTCCAGCCATTGGTCCAACGTCCCCAATGTTGAGCCTTCGGGTCCAGCAAAAAACCGGTCATCTTGTCCACCGGGAAGGCCGGCAAAATTGAATTCGATGCCAAAGCGATAGCGCTCCCCTTCGGGAATGCCTTCGATCAAGTAATCGACCCGCAGTTCATCGCCACCTGCTTCCATGGTGACGCCTTTGGTAATCCGCAGCGGCAACCCCCAGGCATTGCCATCACGAACCATCATGACTTGCAACAATTGGTCCTTTCCGCGCAGCTTGGCACGATACGGGCCGTCGGCAAAGTCGCCGCGGTCCAGTGCAGAACCATCGAACACTTCTTGGATGCCATCGGCGTCATCCCAGAAGTGATCGATCAACGATTTGCGAGGGCGCAGATCATAGACTAAAAAATCCGCCAGATCGGAGCGCTTCAATCGCACGTGGTCATGGATACTGGCAGTTGCCGAGGCCTGCAAATCACTTCCACCCAATACTTTTTGGTGGTAAGCTTCCGGCCGTCGCTGCATCGTCGCCAGCAGATTTAGTCCACCATCGCGCCAATCGAGGCCCACCAACCAGCCGCCTTGTTCGGGCGTAATCCAAGCGGTTAATCGTTCGTTGGCTAATCGGATTTCAGGGCGACCGTCGAAGTTGTAATCCGCATGCTGTGAATCAATCCAGTTGCATTCACCCCGCGCTTGCCGCTCGATAACTTGCTCTGCCAGGATCAACTGTTGATAAATGGCGTTCCTGAGATGCGGCAAGTACAATCCGCCGAACGCGCCATGCCAATAGGCGCAATTGCATTGACCACGATACAAGGCAGTGCGCGCGTCATCGATGACAGCCTGCGGCGCTCCCCGTTGTTCAGCCTGGTGCACCAACTCACTGACATACATCATCCGCCAGTAGAGTTCGTCGCCTTCGTAATACTTGGCTTTAAAATTCCTCCACAGGCCGCCGGACATAAACGTGCGCAATTCCGGCCAACGCGGATCGGTCTCCATTTCATGCACTAACGATTGGTAAGTCAACTGCCGCTGGACGGGGAGGGCCCATTCAGTCATCTCGCGGTAACTGACATTAGGCAAATAGATTTTTCCTCGCGGAGGCGTATTCTCCAGAGTCTCGACGAGAGTGGCGGTGCGGAGCCAATCCTGGTTTTCGGTGAGCGCAGCGAAAAAATCTCGCAACCAGCCCTTTTCGTAAACATGTTTCTTGGTGTCCGGCCAAGTGCCAAATTTCTCGCCGTCATCGCCAAACACCAATACGCTGTGCGGGTGTTCGGCAGCGACTTGACGGCAATACTCAATCGTCTCTGCCGGAGACTTGAACGGGATCAAGTACCGCAGCCGCTCGCTGCCGGGAAACACACGCAACAAGCGGCCTTGATCCTCCGTTAAATAATAGCCGTGCAGTTGCTCTGTCGTCAGACCCGCGCAACGAAAATGAAAATCATCCAGTACCGTGTAATGCATGTTGGCATCGGACAAGTCCGAAGCCAGGCAGGGTTCCCAAACTCGTTCGGGAATCCACATGCCATGGACAGGAACCGAGAATCGTTTTTCCAACAGCCGACTAAAGCTGCGAATCTGGCCGAGTCTGTCGCGCTGCGGCAACATCGTCAAGATTGGCTCGTACTGGGCACCCCCCAGAATCTCGATGCGCCCCTGCTGTGCCAAGGCTGCCACGCGGTCGATATAGTCCGGGTGATGCTTCTCCAGCCACTCCAGTAAACACCCGCTGAGATGCAGGCTAATCCGCAAATCTGGGAACGATTCAAATACATCCAAGAAAGGCCGGTAGCTGTCTTGATAGGCGCTCTCAAAAACGTCGTCGAAGTTTCCGATCGGTTGATGGTTATGGAGGACCAAGCACAAGTACAAGCGCGGTTGGTTCATATCGATCGGTTTCCTTCAACAAGACCGAACAAGTAATTGGAGTCGTATGTCATCATCCCAGGGCAACGCGCGGACCTAGTCCACGCATCGAGTCCAGCGCCGCAGCCGCTATCATTCGTTTTTTCGGGTTTTTCGTCAAGTTCATTTACGCAGTCTTCGTTAAATTGGGCAATCTGAAACATCGCCGCCAGACCATTGCCTCAGGTTTTCCAGGACCACGCGTTGCGGGCAACTCCACACCAGGAAAAAGAGTGCTTCGCGACACCAACGACTTGTGGGATGACTGGCCAGGTACCCTGTTCCTTTGGCCGCCGCCAAGGCGGAATATGTTGATCGAAGAACCAGATCGTTCGCCCGCCGCCGCAACGTCTCGCTGTCAGTTTCATTGGCACCTCGCGTCAACCCGAGCAGATGTTCAACATTTTCGCGGTATTCTTGGTCAAGGGCGCCGGCAATCGAAACCAATTCCGGACGGTGCTGGGACTGGTCACGCAAGTAGTCAATGGCCCGGTGGGCGTGCCCCAACGCCAACGCGGACGTGGGCAAGCCGCCAGTTCTCCCGCCATCCCGACGGGCCAAACCATCGACTTGAGGATAAATCAACACCTGCTCTGCCGGGACGCGAACGCGCTCAAACGAAACAGCCCCCGTCAGACTTCCAGTCAGCGCGGTCAATTCTAACGGCGGATGCACCCTGAGACCTGGAGAAGATGTCGGCACAGCCGCCATCACGTGTTGCCCATTTGCAGTCGTGGCCCCGATGACCAGCCAGTCAGCATGAACTGCCCCGGTGACCCATGGACTTTCTCCATCCACTACCAAATCTCGGCCAGTCTCTTCAGCCGACAAGGCAGGGCGCAGCAGATGTTGGCGGCTGGTAGTCAGATGGCTAATTCCCACGGTGGCGAACAATTCGCCGCGCGTCAGGCCAGGCAATAGGCGTTCTTGCAATGAATCCGAGCCAAATCGCTGCAGTCGATCGACAGCGGCCGCGCGTTGTGTCAAGATAAACGCCGTCGTCAAATTCACCTGCGCTAACTTCAGGTAGGTTTGCATCAAATCGGATTCAGACCAGCCGCGGCCGCCCCATGTTGGCATCGCGAACCAGGAATAAAGCTGGTATTCCCGGCATTGTTCCAGCTGCTGGGATGGCCACAGGCGCTCATCCGGTGCCCGTTGTTCGACTTCGACCAACGCCGAACACAGGGCTTCGATAACTGTGCACCGTTCCGCATCCATTGTACGAGTTCCAACCATGACACGCGCGGCGGGCGGGTATGATTTTTTTCCGGCCGCTTGACCAGCACTTCGCCATAGTCAATTATCGCGCAAAACGGTACAGTTGGAATAGGTCTGGCACTCGCCAGCAACCGCAAAGCAATACATAATGATTGAGCAGTTTCTTTGGTATGGTGAGCTTGAATGGCCCAAATTGACCTCAGCCCCTCGTCGGCGCCCAACCTGAATGACAACATTACGGTGGAGGAACTGCACCATAAGTGCATGAGCCTGGCCAGCAATTTGTTATGGTCTTGGACTCCGGAAACGCAGAACCTGTTTCGGGATTTGGATCCCTTGCGATGGCGGCAATTGGACCACAATCCGGTGGCGCTGCTCCTCGAGTTTTCCCCGGAGAAGCTGTATGAGCGGGCCACGGAAATGGTCCTGTTTAGCCGCATCAACCAGGCTTATCGGCGGCTCAAGGAATACATGAATGATCGCCAGACATGGGCGGCCACCCATGCGGGAGTTCTGGGTGCGCGCCCCGTGGCGTACTTTTCTGCGGAATTCGGGATTCACGAATCCTTGCCGATATACTCGGGTGGGTTGGGAGTCTTATCGGGGGACCACGTCAAAAGCGCCAGTTCCTTGGGCGTACCGCTAGTAGCCATCGGCCTGTTCTACTCGCAAGGCTACTTCCACCAGCAGCTTGATGACGACGGGTACCAGATCGAAGAATACGTCGATACACGAGTCGATCTGTTGCCAATGGAAGAGGCTCTTTCGCCAGACGGCTTTCCTGTGACTGTATCCATTGCTACGCGCACTGGCGAGTTGCGCGCCAAAGTGTGGCGAGTGCAAGTTGGCCGTGTCCGTTTGTTTTTGTTGGATGCCAACGTTGAAGGAAATACTCCAGAGGACCGGACATTGACCAGCCGGTTATACGGCGGGGACGAACGGACGCGCATTCGCCAGGAGTTGTTGTTGGGAGTGGGCGGCGTTAAGGCATTGCGGGCGCTGGGAATCAACCCCGGTGTATTTCACTTGAACGAAGGTCACAGCGCCTTTGCGCCGTTGGAAGTGATTTATCAGCGGATGAGCGATGACGGATTGACCTTCGATTTGGCATTGCGAGAAGTGGCGATGCAGTGTGTCTTCACCACGCACACGCCGGTCCCAGCCGGTCATGATCGCTTCCAACCCGATTTGGTCGAGGAACATCTTGGGCCGCTCCGCGATCAATTGGGCCTGACTTCCGACCAACTTCTCAGTTTAGGCCGCGTCGATCCGCAAAACCCGACTGAGCCGTTGTGCATGACGGTGCTGGGATTGAAGCTTTCTCGGACTGCGAATGCGGTCAGTCAACTGCACGGGCATGTTTCGCGGCGGATGTGGTCGCATCTTTGGCCTTGGCGAGTGGAAAGTGAAATTCCGATTGGGCATATCACCAATGGAGTTCATTCCCAAAGCTGGTTGGCCGATCAGATGCGCACGCTCTATGACCGTTTGTTCCCGCCTGATTGGATGGAACACCTGGCTGAACCTGCGGTGTGGCAGGGGATCCACCGCGTTGACCCCGGCGAATTATGGGAAATTCACACCACGATGAAGACCGTGATGGTGTCCTTCGTACGGCGACGATGTCTGGCGCAATGCCGACGTCGGGGTGAAGGTGAAGCTGAGTTGGAACGAGCCCGTTCGATTCTGGATCCCAGCGTTTTGACGATTGGTTTTGCACGACGCTTTGCTACGTATAAACGAGCCAATTTGATATTTTCGGATTTGGAACGGTTAGCGGCGATTGTCAACGATTCCAGCCGACCGATTCAAATTGTATTTGCCGGCAAGGCCCATCCCAAAGACGAACCTGGAAAGTCGTTAATTCGGAATATTGCCCAGTTGCGCGAAGACCCCCGATTTGCGGCGAGAGTTGTGTTCTTGGAGGATTACGACGTCAACGTCTGTCGACACCTGGTCCAGGGTGTTGATGTGTGGCTCAATAACCCTCGTCGACCATTGGAGGCTTCGGGGACGAGCGGCCAAAAGGTAGTGCTCAACGGTGGGCTGAATCTGAGCGTGTTGGATGGGTGGTGGGCTGAAGCGTTTGATGGAACCAACGGTTTTGCCATTGGCCGTGGAGCGTCGCATGTTTCAGACGAAATCACGGATCGTCGCGATGCGGAAGCTCTTTACGACGTCTTGGAGAACCAGGTGGCCCCCATTTTCTATCACCGCGATATCGATGGGCTGCCACGCGAATGGATCAAGCGCATGATCCATTCGATTGCCACGTTGGGATGGCGCTTCAGCAGTGACCGTATGGTCATTGACTATGCGACACAATGCTACGTGCCTGCGGCTGGCGGCCTCAGTTGCCAGCTCAAGCACTTGTAAAACTCTGACGTCCGAGAATTACGGAGTCGCGATCTGAAGGGTCCATGCATGGCCCACCTGGAACTTCGCATGGTTGGCAGTGGCCGAGTTTGGCTCGATTTTGGGGGCCACATTGGACTTGTCCAGTGCCACCGCCAATTCTGATGTTGACAGAGCGTAATCGACAAACCGGCATTCGGGGTCGTACAACAAGAACTCTTGCGGCTGTCGAACGCCAAACGCCTTTTTTGCGGCTCCCTGCTCGTCGAACACGACGTTAACTCGAGTGGAAGCATAACGGCTGGTCGTGCGGAGTGTCCCCACAGCACCAGACTCGATGGCGCCGTTTCCCAGAACGATGGTCACTGACAGTTGACGGCCATGGGTCAGTTCGAGGAGTGACTCCAGTTCAACTTCGAACTGACGACCTGGGTTGCCGACAAACCAAATGACGTTGGCCACATCCGCGCGGCGTGGAACCTGAGCGTCGTCTGGCCAAAAAGCCGCGCGTTGTTCCCATCCGGAAAAACTCACGATGGACGACGAGAAATACCAGCAAGTAGCTGTGCTTAAGAACGCTGCGATGACAACCGCCGTTAACACCCTGTACGACATGCCGAATTTGTTGCCCTGTTTGAGCGAAGACTTGCACGGCAACGTTTCCGACCACCGAATCCGGGACATGGTTTGACTCCTTAGAAGTTAACACGGCGGTGGCTTTGGCCGGGGCGCGGACCCAAAGTTGGGCAAATGTAGACCACAAAGTTTGCCCAGGCAAACAAAACTACGCAGGCCGGTCAATTTTTGCGGTTTTCAGCACGGCGCGTTCCGCCCAATCGCTACAAGACCCCCGCTGATGAATCCCTGGAAACTCGCTTGCCGGATCGAGTAATTTGCCAGTCCGTGTGCAGCAAGCCATTTCTGGCGCTCTCAAGAATTGAGTCCGGGACCCACCAACAACTCTTCGCAAACGTGCAATTTCACTTACTTTTCTTGGGAAATTGACGGTTTGCTGCTACTATCTACGGGAAGGGTCGGTCGCTGACAGGAAATCACCCGGCATTTGACGGCGATGCCGTGGATACTTTTTCTGAACTGATCGCGTAAACGCCCCATATTTTTGGTAATATTGTGATTGGAAAGCTGTATGTAGTTTCAGCCAGCGATTCAGATGTCCGTTTCGACATGTGATATCGAGGACATGAAAGGCTTGGATGCCAACGAATCGCGTGGTTTTTTGGTTTGCCTGTGAACTGGCTCAAACGCCTGTTCGGTGATGTTCGACTTTCAAATCCGGAGCAGAATTTATGATCCGCTGCTGCATGTTGCTCGTTGTATGTATCTCGTTGATGTTTGTGCAGAGTGTTGGCGCCGATGAAGACGTCAAATCTTCTAAACCCGGTGTCCTCGATGCAACCCATCGTCAGACGGGTAATTTGACGCCTCTTCATCGCGAGAAGAAGATTCATTTGAATACGTTTTGTCTCGATAGCGAAGGCAACATCGTGGCGGCTGTCGGTGGTAGCGGCTTCGTGTACGACGCCGACGAGGCTGCCGGGTCTATGAATGGATTCCTGCAAACGTATTCACCCGAATGGAAATTGCTGCGCGAGATTCCTCTCGACTTTGTGCCGACGGCGGTGAATTTCGACGCGGCCGGTTATCTTTACGTGGGAGGCGATTCCGTCGTCTGCAAGTTCAATCCACAGGGCCAACTCGTGCAACGGACTTCGGCGCCGAATTTGGGTGATCCTGAAGCAATGCGAGCCAAGGCAGAAAAAATGTTGGCCACTCAACAAGAACAGATGATGGGTTCGATCAAAAATACTCTGGCAATGGCTGAAAAAGCCCTTAAAGCCAAAGAAAAAGAAGCCGAACAGGGATCTGACGAAAAGGAAGATGCCAACGAAGAGCAGGACGATGCGGATGGAGAAGTGAATGACCGAGACAATCCGTTTCACCAATATCCGATTGAACAACTGAAGATGATGGTAGCCAGTTACCAAGAGTTCTTGTCTGAGAACGCCGCACAGTTTGAGCCGACAGAGGAACGAATTAATTCCATGATTCGCGGGATGGGTCGGATTACATCCATCGCGGTTGGCGATCAAGACGTGTATGTCACTTGCCCTGCGGCTACCGGATTTGGATATGACGTGTGGCGGCTCAATCTCGACCTGCAAGAACCGGTCGTGGTTAAAGAACGGCTTTCGGGTTGCTGTGGCCAGATGGATATTCAGGCGGTTGGCGACAAGCTGGTCATTGCCGAGAACACCCGTTTTCGCGTGGGAATCTACGACCGCGATGGCAAGCCTTTGTTGGATTTTGGCAAACAGGACCGTCGTGGCGAAAAGGGGTTCGGCAGTTGTTGCAATCCGATGAATACGCGCTGCCTGCCCAACGGCGAGATTTTGACTGCCGAGTCCAGCATCGGCACGATTAAACGATTCGATGCCGAGGGAAATCTGGTGGGGACCGTGGGGCGCGCCAGAATCGGCGGAGGTTGCAAACATGTTGCCTTGGGCTATGACCCGAACCGGGATCGTTACTATGTGATGTACCAGGATGAGAGCAGTATTTGCGTACTGGAGCCTATTTCCGCTGATCGCCCTGAATCCGAAGAAGAACGCCTGGCACGCGAGGCCGCCGAAGGCTTGGGCAAGATTCTCGTGGGAAACTGGAAACGCATCGCCACAGATTCAGACGCTGACGCGCAAAAACGCATGGCCAGGAATGAAGCAACCGTTGCTGACTTTTATGGTTTTTCAGAAGTGACCTTTGAAGCCAATGGCGGAATGGCCGTCCAAGGTGGTCGTATGCAGCAAGCCGACCAGGTCTTGAAATGGATTCCTGTTTCGCAGAAAGAATCCGAATTGGTCGCCGCGATCGAGATCGATCTGGTCAACACCTACAATTTGGTGATTCAATTTGAGAACGATGTTCGCGCCGAGATTTTTCTGCAGTTTGGGGCTCGCGAAGCACATCCACAATCGTTGGGCAAGTTTGAAAAAGTCACTGAATAAGGGCAATAGATGATGCTGAACAAGATATTAGTCTTGATGACGCTGTGGTGTGCGGCCTGGTTGACTTGGCTTGCGTCCTGTCCTGTGGCGTGCGGCGATGAGCCGCGACCGTTAGCCGACAACGAGTTAGTGTTGGTGGTCATGGACCCCTTGTCTGCTCCTTTAGCATGTGATTGCGTGATAGGATTCGCGCAGCGCAAGTATGAGCATTTGGGAGAATACCTGACCACTGTTCTGCAACGACCCGTGCGCGTTGTGTGGGGAGGGGCCATAGATGTGGCGGCCAAGGATGTGGGTGGCCGAGCCGATTTGATTATTGGCAAACACTCCGTCGTGGTGCATGACGCCGGGCAGTTGGGGATCAACATCCAACCCCTCGCTTCCTTGACGGGACTGGATGGTAAAACGACTCAAACCGGATTGATCATTGTTCGCAAAGACGATCCAGCCCAGGCGATCGCCGATCTCCAAGGTTACCGCATCTTCTTTGGTCCGGCATATTGCGAGGAAAAATCAGCCGCACCGATTAAGTTGCTCAAGGACCACGGCGTGAATGTTCCGTCGAGCGAGAACCTCGAAACCTGCGGCGCATGCAGTGAAGCGGCTGTGAAATTGTTGGAACTCGATGGGTCCGTGCGGGCCGCGGCAGTGATCTCCAACTATGCCCTGGCGCTGCTGGAAGGCTGCGGAACGGTCCAAAAAGGAGACTTGCGCGTGGTCGGTGAATCCGAGCCGGTTCCGTTTATCACGATGTTTGTCAACCAATCGGTCCACGAGACCACCGTTGCAGAGATTCGCGCGGCACTGCTGAAAGTGAAATTTGACCCTGCCCTCTGCCAGGCGTTGGAAACGGTGGTCGGATT
>DAOLCX010000035.1:0-9690 GCA_035327685.1 Pirellulaceae bacterium
CTTCACGCTGCTGGTCGGCTACTCCTGGTGGCTGATCCGACAATGCCGAAAAGAACCACCCGCGGCAACGGACTCGCCCGTGGAAACAGCCGTTTTGAGGCCGTGGTATCACCACTTGGCGCTGATTGTATTCGGATTAGTGTTGCTGGTGTTCGGCGCCCGCTTCCTGGTCTCAGGAGCGGTGGACATCGCGCGGATGTTGGGGGCGACCGAGCTGATCATTGGACTGACCATTGTCGCGGCAGGCACATCACTCCCTGAAGTAATCACGTCGGTCGTCGCCAGCATACGCGGACAACGCGACATCGCGGTGGGAAATATCGTCGGCAGCAATATCTTTAATTTGCTCTGTGTGATGGGGCTGGCCGCGTCCGTGTCGCCCCAGGCGATCCCCATTTCCGAGCAAGCGTTGTGGTTTGATTTTCCTGTCATGATCGCCGTTAGCCTGGTGTGCTTGCCTATTTTTTTTGACGGGGTCATCGCGCGCTGGGAGGGCTTTTTGTTTCTGGCGTATTATGTCGCCTACGTTACCTACTTGATCCTCGACCAGACTGGCAGCGTGTGGCGGGCCGACTTTTCCCACGCCATGTTGTACTTCTGTATCCCACTGACGCTCCTGACCTTGCTCGTGCTCGCTTTCCGAAAATTACCTGACCGCGCGACTCCCTAACATCATGGCGAACCGCGAACTATTTAGGACCCGTGATCCAACGCATCAGTTTGGGGAGTGCTGAATGAAGAAGGAAAATAGCCGCAAGCATGATTACCACCACGGGAATCAACCGCGGACGGGACGCCAATAGCAATATCAGCAGGCCGATCAACAACGTAATCCCAGCCGTTGCTTTCCATCGCCCTCCCGTCAATTGCGGATAAGCCAGCCAAACACCAAACAACAGGATCCCGGCGCGCAACATGGAATTGAAAAATACGGGCCAGTGATCGGCCCACCAACCGATCGTGCCCACGACCATCATGAGCATGGCAAATATACCTAATAACATTCGGTTGATATCAAGGCGTCTCGGCGGTGTTGTAGAGCGCATCACATCCAGAATTTCTGCCGCAACGATTGGAGGAGTTTGACCGCCCGGCCAATTTCCTCGCGTTGCCGCTGTGGTTCCTGGGGAATCTCACGTTCGATCGTCAACGGCCCGCGATATCCGATTTCCTGGAGAGTCTTGAGGAATGCCGAGACGTCCACCGCTCCATCACCCAACGGCACTTCTCGTCCCCACGTCAGGCCAGGTTGGTCGGACCATAATGCGTCTTTGCAATGAACGCTCCGAACTTTTTCGCCGATCATTTTCAGCGCTTGGAGTGGCTCGCCGGTACCATACAAAACCATATTGGCTGGATCGAAATTGACGAACAAGTTGTCGCAGCGTGTGTCCGCGAGAAACTGCAACAACGACTCCGCGGTCTCTTGTCCGGTTTCAAGATGGACATTTTGTTCGTTGGCTCCGGCATGGTCGCACAGACGGCGAGTGATCTCGACGATCGCTTGATACTCGACGGATCGGGTATCGTGTGGAACGAATCCCAGGTGCAATCCGACAACTGAGCAATTCAGGCGTTTGGCGAAGTCGGCGATTTCGCACATTTCCACCAGGCGTTTTGAACGCGTTTCTGCGGGAACTAAACCCACGGTTCTTGCCACGGTGGGGATATCCGCGTAGCTTTCCCCAGGAAACCCGCCGAATACCACGGTCAATCGGATCCCTGCGGCGTCCAGCTTACTTAGAAACGCATCGGCCATTTCCGGAGTGCGACTGGCCGGGCTGGGCGCATGCAAATGGATAGTGGGAACTTGCAACTCCTGGGCGACGTTTAAATGCACGCCCAATCCAGCATCGATGCTGGCGAACACCCCCAAGGGCCAAATATCTTCTGCCATCTGGACTCCAGCTTTACGGTTGAAAAGTCGTATCGTGCGGGATTTTGCCGGATCGGTCAAGCGGTTCGAAACCTGGCAGTTTATCTGCGGAAAAAAAGCCAGCGGAAAAAAAGCCAGCCATCGGTCCGCGTGAACGGGCGATGGCTGGCGTGGGTTGACTGATGAGTAAACGTTGGATCGGAACTAGTTCATTCCGACTTGGCGCTCCTCTTCTTCGGCTTGCACCAGGATGCGTGGTGTGACCATCATCATCAAGTTGGTGGTTTCCCGACCAATCGCCACGTTCTTAAACAGACGATTGACGTAGGGAATGTTACTCAGGAACGGAACCCCGCGTTCCACACGGCTTTCCGACATCCGTTTGACACCACCAATCAACACGGTACCGCCGTCTGGAACGTTGACTACGGTGCTAATCGTAGTCTGGGCGATGACCGGTTGTTGCAAGGTAATACCTTGGTTTTCCACAACCAACTCCAGATCGTCATCCGCGTCGCCATTGCCGTTCCCGCCGTTGTTGCCGCGCGGGTTGAACAAGTCGTTCAAGAAATTGTTCGACGAGCGGCGCGTGGTGCGACGACCGTCAAAGGTAAACTCCTTGACATCGGTAATCTGAGTGAAATGCGGAACCAGCGACAACCGGACAAACCGCCGATCGTGTGATGCCGAGGCATTGACGGACAGCGAGGTGCCATCGTTGATCCACGTGACAACCGGCGCTTGAGCCACCGCAAAGTCACCGACCACCGGGATCACGCCGACCACAAACGGTCGTGTTTCGGCATCGATCAACGTACCGCCTTGCCCATTGGGCATGGTCAGTGTCGGCGCTTGCATGATGTTCGTACGCGAATCACCTTTAGAGGCTTGGATGAGCAGAAACACTTCGATATCGCTGAGAATGGCGAAGCCGAAGTTGGCTGCTGTATTCGCATCGAACCCGCCGAATCGCGGCACGGCCGACGCAAAGCTGTTTTGCGTGAAGCCGATATCGAGATCTTGCGTCGGCAAGAACACCGCCGGATCGAGATCGCGGCCGACAATGCGGCTGGGATTGACACGGTCCGGAATCGCGGCCGGGTTGAGACCCGAGTTATCGTTGATGCGGAAGTCAAAATCGACGCCAATCCGCTCAAAGAACGAATCGGCCAACGTGATGAACTTGACTTCGACCACAATCTGCACGTCCAGCAACTCGCGCAATTTCTCCAGCAAGTCGCGGATTTCATCGTGATTGCGGTCAGTGGTCCGAATCAACAGCGTCAAGGTGTTGACAAACGGCTCCATGGTGCTTTCACCACCGTTCTCCGACCACTCATCGCGGTCGCCGATGGTGTTGCGGATCAGCCGCATCAATTCCTGGAAGTCACCTTCGGTGATACCGCCCAATTGAGGGGCACCGACCGAGGAGAAGACCGGCATACCGCGCTGAGCGCCGTAACCATATCCATAGTGTGGGTCCGCCATCCAGGGGGACATCTGCCCCCATGGCGAATTCCCCATCCCGGGTGGCAACTGCTGACCCATGGCCACTGGCGAAATGGGAGTCGCACCTGCCATCCCAGCTCCTGGCGGAACCTGGTTCTGGCCCAACAGCGTACCACTTTGGTTGTACAACGGATGCGGCGAGATGAAGTTCATCTCGGTCGGGCCGTGGTTGGCACGGACCGGAGCAATCAAGTCTCCGATGTAATACTGTTTGGTGCGGAGTTGCCCGCGCATCGCGTTCCGAGTGGTCACTTTGATCACTTCGTTGTCAACCGCGAACGTCAAACCCACCGACTTGACAATCAGATCCAGCGCGCTTTGCAGCGAAATGGCCTGTGTCAAAGTGACATTCACCGGCGTGTTGGTACCGACGGATTCATTGGCCAGCGCCAAGTGGTCGAGCACGATATTCACGCCAGCTTGTGCGGACAGTTGGCTGATCGCTTCACCCAAGGTACCGCGAAAGTCCCCTTGAATCCTCAGGGTCCTCAACAGTTCGTGAATGTATTGTTCCGATTCGCTGTTGTAGCGTTGCCGGACTTCGCGTGCTACACGCTCCATCGACCGGATTTTCCATTCACTCGGATTGTTGAAGAGGTAAGGCGTGTTGGAATCAATCGGAATCGCGGCCTCCAGGACATTCCGTTCCATGTCCCACATGCCTTGCTCCCGAATACTGCGGATGGCGTCCAGCATCGCTTTGCGATTCTGGATCTTGGCGCGCTCCATCATCATCACCACTACCTGATCGTCGGGATTCAGGTCGAAAGCTTGTCGCGCAACCATTTCGGCTTCCGCGAAACGTTGTTCGCTATTGAGCCGATTGAAGTCTTCGACCAGCTTTTGAATCTGCTTCTCGACATCGTACTTGCGATCCAACGAATTTTCCCAGTTGCCACGTCGTTGAACGTTAGCTTCTTGGTTCTCGATTTCGGACCAGTTGTCCTGCAGATAGCGTTGGATCTCGCTGATATCGCGATCGATAATGCGCAACAGCGGTCGCTTGTTGTCGTCTTGCAGTTGACTGTAAGCGACCTGCGCCCGGAGTTCGACCATCCGCTCCATCGCTTGACGCGGGTTGGAAGCGACCAATCGTTCGATTTCCGCGCGACCTCGGAGTACATGGGACTGCATATCGCGAAAGAGCTTCTGCTCTTGTTCGTTCATCTGCCCCAAATCGATTTCTTCGCCGTCATTGACCGAGGGCCGTGAAGGCGGGGCCTGGAACTGGTTCAAATCGTCCTGCAGCGCGCGTTGTGTGGCTGCATCCAGGTCTTGCCAATACTCCTTGGCCATCAACAGGTATTCTTGCGCTCGCTGCGAATCCTGCGCTGCCATGGCCTGTTTTGCCAGACCGTAGAGCTGTTCGCCGCGCTGTCGCGCATCCAGTCCGCTAGTAAACGACACTTGCGCATTGCGCGTGGCGTCGTTGTCCGAGCGATACTCAGCCGATGTGACCTGGCTGCGTCCCATTTCGCGGGTTTCAAAGGCGGCGGTCGCTGAGCCCGTGGCGCGCATCGAACTGGCAATCTGCAGTTCCAGTTGCCAGGGCCGCGGCATTTCCGCAGGCAAAGCGTCATCGGAGACGCCAAACGCCTTGGCCTGATGAACCAAGTGCTCGGCTTCAGTCCATGCACCACGATCCATGGCCAATTGGGCTTGCGATACCAGTTTCATGACTTCGCGAACTTCGGGCGCAACCTCCGATGGTTTCGCCGGCGCTTGGCGCCGCGCCGCAATGCGAGCTTCCAAATTCGCTGGCTGCCGACTTGCCGTGGCAAAATCGACGGGAAACTTTTTGGCCTGGTTGACCAACGTTTCGCAAGTGTCGATGTCACCAAATTGGAGCAACCACTCAGCTTGTTCCAACAAGAAATCGGCGGCTTGTTGGTTGAATTGCTGAGCGTCACCCGCTTGACTCATCTGCATCAACTGACGTTGACGCGAAATCATCGCCTCCACCCCTTCGGGCGAGTCGTTGGCTCCCCGGAAATCGACTCCGGTTTGCCGCGCTTGTGCGACCAATTCGAGGGCGGTTGCCAAATCGCCCATCGCCAAGGCCTGGCGCGCTTTTAATAAGGCGGCTTGCGCCGTTGTCAATCCATCATTGGCCGGGGCGCCGAATAGGCTGACCGCAGCACCCGGTGATGGTACAGGTGTCGGTGGCGGCAATTGTGCATGCAGTCCGACACCCGCATGGCCGGCAACCAGCGCGCACGCCAGCCCCGCCGACCATCGTCGAAAACTCAAAAAAACGGAGATTCTCACGCAGTTCTCCTTGTGATGTGACGCATTTAAACCATCGATGGAAACACTGTCTTCCGCAACAGACCAAACCCCGAATAGTCCAGGATTTTCAGCCAAATGCCTCTCGAAGCGAACTTCGAGCCGACCTGCCGCCCGCGCGCACAGCCAAAGCGCACGGCGACCGCCGAGTCCGGAGACAGCGCACGACAATATTTGGAGGGGTGTAATTAGAAGCCGTTTTTGCGGCGGTCAAGACCAGTCTGGAGAAATCTCAAAAAAATTCAAAATATCTTCTGACTGGATGCTAGCAGAGAGCCGCCCAGGAGACATACAGCAACCCCAACGACAAGGTACTCAACTTTGGCCGCGTTTTACGCGGACATCATGTCTCAGAAGTCGGGATTAAGCAATCGACCGTTCCCTAAATGCCCACGCGTCTAAAGTCAACGGCCAGAACTTGGAAATCAAAACTCCAAGCGGTTCACTTCATCCCCCGCCCGGGTGGCCAGTGCCCAATAGACATCTTCATCAATCGTGTCGCTGATGAGCTGTGTCGAACCGTCGGCAAAAGCAAAGTTGGCCCCGACGCGGTGAAAACTGCGGAAGTCCTCAAAGTGCCCATGCCGATGATTCGGTACATGGTCAGCCGAACCGACAATCCGCGCAAAGGGTTCAGCAATATCCCCAACGGAACCCACCCAACCGATGCGGCCATAATCGTTGCGGCGCTCTCCGATCATGATCGTATTGCTGAGGCCGTCGGTAATGTCGCGCAAGCGAATGCGGCTGTTTCCAAAAAACAGTCCGTTGCCATTCAACGGATCATCCTCGATTTCGTTGCTCCCGAAAACTCCCGAATAACTGCTGCGTCCCACAATCAAGGAGGGAGCCCCACTGGGTGGAGGCGGTGGATCATGAGGATGATGCGGCGTTTCCGACAAGTCCACCTGATCGGGAGCCGACTCAGACGAACAGATAAACACCGGAACCACGTAACTAATCACTTCCGCATGAGACGGATCGCGGATCGGCAAACTGACGTTGATCCGATCATAGATATTGGCGGCCTCAACCTGAGGCAAAATATGGTACGACCAACCCCAGCCGGGATGGTCGAACGGATCCGTTGGATCGTGGTGCATCCATCCCGGAGGGATCCGTTTGTGCGCGCCTTCGTAGTTTAATGTGGCGATCACAATTTGGCGAATATTGCTAGAACATTGCGTGCGTCGGGCTGCTTCGCGCACCATTTGTACCGCCGGAAGCAACATCCCGACCAAGATCCCAATGATCGCAATCACGACCAGCAACTCGATGAGTGTAAAACCTGAACGCCGAGGCATGATACCTGTCCCCTGATCTAATGTGCGCGGCCGTTTCTGAATTCTGTGCAATCAAGCTCCTCCATTTTATCCTTGCACCGATTGATTGCACAGTCTTAATACTCAATAACTGGAAATTCTCAGGGTTTTCAAGGTATCGAAATCCATGGTCGCTTCCCGAATTCAACACCCAGTCCAGGCGCCGATTTTTCGGTGTATCTACTACAACCGATCTCGTTTTCGCAAAAAGTCCCTCCGCCCACCTTGTCCCGATTTGCCTGGACTGAAATACCGCGCAAGATTAACGCGCTTCCGCGATCGAGATCAGTTGCTTTCGAACGATTTGGCTCGATCACGTAATCTGAAAGAAAGGGAAGCAGGATCAAATCAGGAATCAGGGAGTGCCAGGATGACCCAACTGTTTGACGTCGATACGGAACCGAAACCCCAGCCATTACCGGCCCATCTGCGGCGGCTGGTCCTGATCGTCGAAGATGACCCAGACCAACTTGAACTGTTGGAATACCGACTTCGACAACTGCAGTATGAAGTCCTTAAATTGGACAGCGGTAAACAGGTGTTCGAAACCGCGAAAAGCAATCTCCCGGATTTGATCATCCTGGATGTCCAACTCCCCGACGCTTCCGGCCTGGAGCTGTGTACGCAGTTAGCGGATGATCCGGCCACGGCGACCGTGCCCGTGGTGATTGTCAGTGGAACCGATGAACCCGAAATTGTGCGCGAGGCCCGCAAGGCCGGGTGCCGCTATTTCTTGCGAAAGCCCTACGATCCCAATACTTTGGTATTGATCGCCGAACATGCAATCCGCGAAGCAGACCGCTGGCTGGACTGATTGCCTGCAACCAGTTTGCCCAACCGTTATAGGTTCTCATTGCCAGCACGGTAACGGCTGAAGGTTCTAGCATTCGCAACGATGAAAAGCCCGGATCGGAAGTGAGTTCACCGATCCCCCGGCTTCGTCGTGCATTTCCCGGCAGTTTTCTCCGATTAAACAAGGAGTCAGTGGCTCGGCTCTTGTTTCCAGAGCGAGCGACCTGTCGGTCTATTTTGGAGTGGCGGAGCCACAGGCGATATGATGCAGCGCGACCAGGCAAGGACACAACCGCTTTCGCCCAGAAGGCTGGTTTGGCTGACTGTGCTAGCTGCCTCGTTCGGGATTGCCATCCATGTCGCCGCCAAACCCATCCAAGGGCCACTATCAAATTCTCTCAGTGATGAATTACCAGGACTGGCGGTTGCACCAGCCCCAATCGTTCAAGACGTGGTGGTTCTACCGGTGCAGGCTTCTGGTGATTCACCGGCCAAGAGTGCATCTTTTGTGCGCCCCTACGATTCTCAGGCTCAAACGCCCGACGAAGAAGCGGTCAGAATTCCGACCAATGATCAAAGCCAAGAAGAACCTGACCTCCGCGTTCGCAGGTACGAGTTGAGTGATTGGATGGAAGATGAATCCTTCCAGCCAGTAGCCTATTTTTTCGATGACCCACCCACCAGGGTCTCCCATCTGGGCAATCATGATCGCCTCACCGACAGTGAAACGAGTGCCGAGATCGTGTGGCCTCGCGCCGAGTCGTTATTGCTGACCACCGATAAGTTGGCTAACTGGACCGCAGTCAGCGTCTGGCGATACGAACTGGAGGCGATTCTAGAGAATCTGAGTCTCCTGGAAACGATTCACGACTCGCAGGTTCCCGTCATCTTGACTCAATTGCGGAAACTTGCTGACCAACTCGATGCTCACATCATTGCGAACTCGGCGACGCCGGCGGCCAGTCCTGATGCCGCTCAAGGCGTGTTGTCTGATGAACTCAGACGGTTGCAACATCAGGTACGAATTCGCGCCGACATCTGGTCGGCGGCCCATGATCTAGGCTGTTGCCAGTTCGACTCGATCGGCGACTTTCAACAAACATCAGCTCGCTCTTCTCATTTGGGTGCCGATCACCGTTGGTTGCCACATCTGGACCTGACTTGGCGCGAGTACATCGAATTGGATGAGTTGCAAACAGCCTGGCAGGCGGGAGAAACCGACGCAGCGCAGCTTCGCACTGCTGCCCGGCGGACTTTAGCCCGACTCAGTTCGCCTAATCTCAATGCTGAACAAAACGACTATTTGCGGCAAGCCATTTCTCCGGAAGTCGTTGAATGGTTGATCAGGCAAGCCCGTGGGCCTTGCGATTTGCCGGACTTGCTTCGGCACTTAGAGTCGTATTTGGAGACATCGCATGGGTACCATGCCGCCGCAATTGCCGAGGCCTACCAAAACCTGGTGTGGCACGATCACCCGCGCTATCAAGCCTTGGCTCAACAGATTGAAACTCATTTGCGAAACCCTAACGTTCGGATTTCGGCATCTGACGTTCTATTGAACCTGTTGCTCCCCGACCTTCCCGATGTCGAAGAGCCTGTGCGCGAAAACATCCTGGGGGCCAACGTGTTGGGACGAAGTCGGGTGGCCAACCGGTTGCAAGTCCGTTTGTTTCCAGACCCGGACAAAATCAACCTCCGTTTGGATGCCATTGGTTTGGTTCGTTCATCAACGCAAGCGACCCGCGGAGGATTTGTGGTGGACAACCTGGGAACCACCCGTTTTCAGGCCTCCAAACCGTTGGTGATTGGGCGCCACGGACTGGCGGTGGGGGCGCCTCAAGACATGGCCGACTCCCATAACCAGGGCGTCGGTTTTCGGTGCCACTTCGACGGCATTCCCTTTTT
>DAOLCX010000036.1:0-9674 GCA_035327685.1 Pirellulaceae bacterium
GACTCAGCTGTCGGATAGGAACCGACGCGCACCGCCAATTCAATCGGTCCATAAACAGACAATTGGTTCTGGATTTTTTCTTGAAGCTCGTGTTTGGCCTGTAACAACCTCCATCTCGCGGAATCTGTTGACACGTCGCCACTTGTCCACTGCGGATCGTGAGTGATTCCGCAGTTCAGATCGGTCACATAAATGCGTTCGGGCGCGGCGCCGGCGACAGCTCCCATCACGATTTTGCGAATCGACTCGACTTCGTCATCGTGCAAGATTTGACCACTTCGCGGTTGAATTGAAATAATGCAGGTGAACTGTCGCGGCTGGTAATGCCCGCCGGGTTCTATCACATCCAAATCGACAATCGCCGACTCGACGAACGGTAACCGAACGATCATGTCGCGGAGATTCTGTTTGCGCTGATGCAGCTCCAATTGTTCCTGTTGCCGTTTGGTGGCCAACACGTTGACTTGGGGGGCGGGTAAGCCGCCTGACTTTAGTTTCTCCGGGAGCGCGTCGTATTCCAGGAGCGACTGGGAATAGGCAGCCCATCGGTGTTGGGGAACATAGATATTGTTCCCTCGCGACTGGAAATCGTTGAGATTGGCTTTGGCAAATGCCATCTTGATTCGTTGAGATTCGGAAGTCGTCAACTCGGCGCCATCCAGCAGCGGAACGTAACGTGTTTCCTGCGAGCGTTGCCACTGCCAAACCCCAAACACCGCCAAACTGACGAGTGCCGAAATCAGAACCCATTGGCCGGCGCGCGGGATGGCCTGCCAACGTGCGGCGAGCTGTGAATACATAGGCGTCTGAGTCATGAATGTGTTCCCCTCAAGCCGCCCGTTGTGCAAATTCTACCAGCCCGCGTTGCGGGACGTGGAGCACCAGAGCCTGACCACCTTGTGGACACCGCCAAACCTCGACGCTTCCGCCGCAAATCACGGCCGCCGTTTCGGCGCGCCGCAACCGGTCATCTCCGCTTAGCCATGCAGATTGTCGATGAACTGTCAAACCAGAGCCCGATGTGCGGCTATCGGACTGGCTGCTTTCAAACCACCCGGCAAGTTCAAGTTCCCAATGGTCCGTAGAATGAATGAGCGTGATCGACAATTCACCCCGAATTGGAGATCGTTCAATGGTCCACGACAATAGATGGCGAATGGCAGTCGCGATCTGCGCTGGATTGCCGCGCACCGGTACTTCATCCAGGTCAAAATCGATCGCGAGTTGGCGGGTTCGAATCTCCGGCCCCAGTTGTGCGATGATTTCCAATAACTGGTTTTTAACGGAATTGGGCTTGGTATTGCGTGCCGAAACGACACTGGCAGCCCGGTGACCTGGTAATTGTGAATAATTCATCAGTTGTACGTTTTTGTTTGGCGTGTTACGGTTGTCGCTGATCAACCGTGGGGCTTTTACCTGAATTGCGTGCCGATTGTCAATGTAAGGTTTGGCTGCTATCAAACGAAATTGAGCGAGTTGTGGCAAACATGAAACGCATGGGCATTTTGACGGCTGGCGGTGACACGCCAGCCATCAATTCCACCGTATTTGGCGCAGTGACGCGGGCCAACCAATTGGGAATCGAATTGGTTGGGTTGTTGCGCGGCTATGAAAGTCTGTTTGACGATCGGGTTCCCCACGTCATCTTGAATCCGCTGTTTCGCACGATTCCCGAATTGGACCCCGAATATGGTGGTTCGATTTTGGGTTCATCCCGAAAATTTGTGGATGCCTCAAATAAGCGCGAACTCGATCGCATTCAGCAGCGATTGCAGCGGTTGCGGGTGGAGGGACTGATTTGCGTAGGGGGCGATGGGACGCTCAACGGATTGCAACCATTCAGCGAACGGATTCCAGTTGTCTTGGCTCCCAAAACGATCGACAACGATTTGGGACTGAATTACCCCAACGAAAACGACAAGTGGGTGCGGGAACCCGTGAAATCGAATGGGTCCGAGTACCGCTACCGCGAAAACCAGGCGTTTGTGCAGAAAAGCATGAACCACTTTCAGTTGGATCAAATGGTGAATTACGTTACTCCCGGTTATGCCACCGCCGTGTTTGTCGCCGTGGGCGGTATTCGCCGTTTGAGAACTACGGCTGAAAGCCATCGGCGGATTGGTATCATTGAAGTCATGGGACGGAGTTCGGGATTTATCGCGTTGGCGTGCGCCTATGGACAGCCAGATTTGATCCTCGTACCGGAAGTCCCGGTGGACATCAATCAGGTGGTCGAGCGTGTCAAAGAAATCTACCGATTGCAAAAAAACGTGTTGATTGTGGTGGGTGAAGGGATCGTGGACCCCGATGGAAACGTGCTCGGGGCTTCGGAGAGATCGACCGATCCGGCCGGCAATATCCGCTTGAGCGGCGCGGCAGATCGCCTGCGAGAGATGTTATTATCTCGGCTGGGAGCCAGCTTTTTCAGCGACCTGGGTTTCCAGGATGGTGCAGACAGCGCCATTTTTACTCGAAAAGTCGGCCATACGCAGCGCGGCGGACGCCCCGTTGGATTCGACCGGTTCTACGCGGCTCAATTGGGTGGTCGCGCCGTCGAGATGTTAGTTGAAGGGCAAAACAACGCCGTTTCGGTGTTGCAATGGCATAGCAGCCGCGGGTTCTATGTCTCGAGCCACCCCGGCAACGGGTTCAGGGATCAATGGGGACTGATCCATGCCCGCAGCCTGCACCCGTCGTTCTTCGATGCCGACCGGCTGCATATTTCGTCCGTGGGTATTGACTACCTGTTGCCTATCTTTACAACTTGCATTGGACCCGAAGACGTACTGTTCATACGCGAGACCCGGTTCGATTCCGGAAACCTGTTCCGGCGTTACCATTCCGTCAATACGGACATTGAAAAACGCACTCGATATGTGGAATAGCGGAAGAAACAGCGAGTGAGTTCTGAATTTTGTTGATGAAAGTCAAGATGAGCCGTAAGTTTGTCACCGAATTGGCCGATGGCGAGCCAATCGATGAAGTATTTCTGGCCGGCGACAAACAGTTGCGGCCCAATCGAAATGGTCAACTCTATTTGCAGGTCCGTTTGAGCGACAAAACCGGGTCGTTGACGGCCATGTTGTGGAATGCCGACCAACGCCAATACGATCAGTTCAACAACGGCGATTTTCTGCGAGTGTCTGGCACGGCGCAACTCTACGGTGGCAACATGCAAGTGATTGTCAAGTCGCTGCGGCGCGTGGAAGCCACGGAAGTCGAACCCTCCGACTTTGAGACCATGTCGTCAGTGCGCATCGCCGAACTGGTGAATTCTCTGCAATCGCTGATCGACTCGATCCGCAATGTCCACCTGCGACGACTGGGGACTTCGCTCCTGGCCGACCAGGACCTGATGGACAAATTCGTTCGCGCCCCGGCGGGTGTCAAGAACCACCATGCTTATCAGGGAGGTCTGCTGGAACATGTGGTGGCCTTGGCCCAATTGGCAGCAGCAGTCAGCCGGTTGTATGACGAACTGGACCCCGACTTGATGATCATGGGTGCCGTCCTGCACGACATCGGAAAAATCGATGAGCTGACGTACGCCGCCGACCTGGGTTACAGCGACGAAGGCCAACTGGTGGGGCATTTGATCCAAGGCGTGTCTTTGCTCGATCGAAAATTGGCGGAACTCGCCCAACGGCACGGCGAACCATTTCCTGCTGATCTGGCGATGCAACTGAGACACGTCATTGTCAGCCACCACGGCGAATACGAATTTGGAAGTCCGAAATTGCCGATGACCCGCGAGGCGATTGCCCTGCACTATCTCGACAACCTCGATGCCAAACTGGCCACCGTTAGGCAATTGATTCGCGAAGACGCCAACTCTTCCAGCGTGTGGACCAGTTATAACGCCATGTTGGGAAGAAAAATCTATAAAGGACCCGGTGCACCGACCGCGAGTGATGGAATCCGAGATGGATGAATTTAATGAAGAGTCCCCGGATCCCGCAACGGACCATCTGGATCGCTTGCAACAAGCTTTACTGCAATTGATCGACCAGCCCGGCTATCAACCGATCAAGCCGGCCACGCTGGCCAAACGGCTGAAACTCGACGGCGACGAAGTCACGTTGCTCAAACGAATCATCAAACGATTGATTCGCCGCGGGGAATTGGAATGGGGAGCCAAACACCTGGTCCGGCGCCCCGTTCAGTCACCTTCGCCGCCCCCACGTCGAACAGATCGCGAGAAACTGGCGAAAGTGCGATCGCCGGCGGCTCGTCATGAGCTCGTGGGTATTTACCGCAAAGCCAATGCGGGATTCGGTTTCGTCACACCAGAAGACGCCGAACCTCAAGACCGTTCGCGCGACGTCTTCATTCCACCTCATCAATCTGCGGATGCCGTGCACGGCGATGTGGTCCGCGTGCAATTGGGCCACAAACGGCATGGAGCGGACCTCCGCCAAAGTGGGCGAGTCGTTGAAGTCGTTCGACGTCGGACCCATCGGTTTGTGGGGACCTATCGCGAGTCCGGGCAGTGGGGCTTCGTCGAGATCGACGGCGGGCAGTTTCATCAGCCCCTGACCGTCGGTGATGCCGGCGCCAAAAACGTCCGTGTAGGAGACAAGGTTCTCGTGGAGATCGTCCGGTTTCCCTCCGGATTTGAGCGTGGCCAAGCAGTGATCGTCGAGGTCTTTGGCCCGCGAGGTAAGCCCGGTGTCGATACCCAGATGATCATCGCCGAGTTCAACTTGCCCGGTCCGTTTGCGGAAGCCGTGCTGGACGACGCTCGAAAACAAGCGGAGCGATTCCGGGATGACCAGGTGCCGCCGGGGCGGAACAACTACACGACCAAGACGATCATCACGATCGATCCCGCGAACGCCCGCGATTTTGATGACGCGATATCGTTGGAGCAACTGGACAACGGGCACTGGCTGTTGGGAGTTCATATTGCGGATGTATCGCACTTCGTCCCCCGCAATTCGGTGTTGGATCACGAGGCCTATGACCGGGCTACCAGCGTCTATTTGCCAGATCGCGTGATCCCCATGTTGCCCGAAATCATTTCCAACAACCTCGCCAGCTTGCAACCCCATCAACCTCGATTGGCGATGACGGTGGAGATTGAATTGACGGACGATGGCGGGGTGATTGCCGAAGAATGGTGCCGCACCTTGATCTGCAGCGCTCACCGGTTCAATTACGAAGAAATCGACGACTACCTGGCCAACGACAAACCGTGGCGAAAAACATTAACTGCTGATGTATTCAGGCTGGTGCGCGACATGCACACGCTGGCCATGAAAATGCGTGCGCGGCGCATGAAGCGTGGTGCCATCGATTTGGTCCTGCCCGAAGTGGCGATTGACCTGGACGACGACGGCCGAGTGGCCGGGGCTCACGTGGAGGTGAACACCGAAAGCCATCAGGTCATCGAAGAATTCATGTTGGCGGCGAACGAGGCGGTCGCCAGAAAACTTCAAGACCGCGGTCAAGTTTACTTGAGACGCGTTCACGCGCCTCCCAACGAACGGAGACTGCGCGAATTGACCGAATTCGTGCGACATTTGGGCATTGAATGCGAAAGTCTTGAAAGCCGGTTTGAAATTCGCCGCGTCCTGGAATTGTCTCGACGCCTGCCCGTGCAACATGCCGTCCATTACGCAGTACTTCGCAGCATGCAAAAAGCGGTCTATTCTCCGCGCGAACTCGGTCATTATGCGCTGGCCAGCGATGCCTATTGCCACTTTACCTCACCCATCCGGCGCTATCCTGATTTGGTCATTCACCGGATGGTCGGTGACCTGATCGATCGGAAGCAACCTCGCGCCGATTTTGAAAAACTGGTTCAAATCGGGCAACACTGCAGCGAGCGCGAACAGCGCGCCGAACAAGCCGAACGCGAATTGATCAAGTTGAAATTGCTGAATTACTTGGCGCAGCGCAGCGGATTGGAATTGGACGGCGTCATCACTGGTGTGGAAAGTTATGGCTTGTTTGTCCAAGGTTTGGACCTGCCCGCCGAGGGGTTGGTGCCGATCGAGTCCCTTCCCGTCGATCGCTATACCTACGATCCCGTCGGACGCTGTCTCACGGGATTTCGCGCCGGAAATGAGTATCGGTTGGGCGATCGACTGCGGGTGGTTGTGGCCCAAGTCGATCTGGACCGTCGCAATTTGCAGTACCATGTAGTCCAACCGGGGGGTAAGCCTCCACGCGCCAAGTCGGGCCGCCAGTCAAAGTCTGTCGTAGTCCGCAAATCGTCCGGATCTCGCTTGAAAAAACGAACGCTCAAAGGACGTGCCGACAAATCAAATCGAACTCAACGGCGGCGGAAACGTTGACACGCCTCGCCGTTGAATTCTCACTCGGCTTGCACCTGGCGCGGCAATCCATACCTACTCTGGGTTGTCAAAAAGTTGCCTGGAGCCGTCAATTGTCCTTTTGAGAATGGTGGCGCGTGGGGATTTGCTCGAACACTATTTCTGTTTACCCAAAGGGGAACTGTCAAAGGGTTGTGGACATCGAATCGTTGCCAATTTCGGCCCCTGAACCCCCTCTCCCCTGCAAAGTGTTGCGATCAAGGGGTAACTTTCCCAAAGCTCCAACGTTGAGACCAGCAGCCACCGCAGGTCAGCCGGTCCCAGGCTGACAAATCCCGTGGGGTTTCTCGACAAGCTTTTCCACCGGAAAAGGTTGTCGCGTGGCTTTCAGCTAGCGTCACCATTTTGGTTAAAGACTGATCTTTACTTTGCCGACGGCCGTTGCTACCATCCGCCGCGATTTTCGGAAAATCTGCAGGTTAACTGGATGGTTCGAGTCGGTAACAATCGAATATTAGCGCTGATCTTGATCGCGGTGGCGACGGGCTGTCAATCTTCGCGCGACGGGGGACGAACGGCATCGCTCGATTTTCCTCAGCCTCCGCGGTTATTCAATGGCAGTGGCGCCAATCCGTTCGCCCGAGCGGACGGGCCTGGCGCTTCTCTGTTCGACCCCAGTTGGCGACAGGCACAGGGTGGTACCGATCCGCAGCTCATCAATAGCCTGGCCGACCAGGTTCGAGACCTGAATCAACGCCTCGGTGGTTTCAACACCGACAACCAACAACTGATGGCCGATCTAGCCAACGCCAAGCAGCGGTTGCAGGCCGCCAACGAATACAGTTTTCAACTCAAACAGCAACTCACCGATTCGATTACACAATTGCAGATGGTACAGAATGAAAAGCGCGATTTGGAGCAACAACTCGTCGGATTGAGCCAACGATCGCAAGTCCCGGCCGCCTCTGTCGGTGGCCCGGTCTCTCCTCCCGCTCAACCGGCAGGAGGCGCCGCCATTCGGGGTAACAATAGTCTGATGCAGAAACTGGGCCGGGTGCAAATCACGGGAGCCTCCGCGCGGATGGATGGCGACGTGATCCGCATTGAGATTCCATCAGATCCGTTATTCATGTCTGGCACATATCAGATCAACCCATCGGCAGCCACTTTGTTGGATGAGCTCGTCGCCACCATCCACCGCGAGTTTGCGGGACAAATTGTGGGGATTGAAGGTCATTGGGACGGCTCACCCCTGCAACCTCCCACCACGACGCACCTCCAATTGACCGCCACCCAGGCCTTGGCTGTGCACGATTATCTGGTCCGGCGTGGATTGCCGGAACGGCAGTTGTTTACGATGGCGATGGGGAGCAATCGCCCGCGCCACGCCGCTGGTCCAGTCCAAGGCCTGAGTCCCAATCGCCGCATCGAAATCGTGATTTATCCCGAATTCTACGATCGCTAACGAGCCTCGTCGCGCAGGGAAATTCCAACCAGGTAACAATTCGCTCCATTCCGCCATAAAGACAATTTTACAATGTCGTGAACGGCCGCGATTCATTTTTTCTGCAGTTTTGCCCAGGTGTCTTTGAGAGTGACGGTTCGGTTGAATACCAGGTGGTTGGCTCGCGAGTCGCGGCTGTCCAGATTGAAATATCCGAGCCGCTCGAATTGAAAGCGCTCGTCCAATGTGGCTTGCGCTAACGAAGGTTCCAACTTACATCCCGTCAACACTTCCAATGAGTTCGGATTTAACGCTGAATTCCAGTCATCACCAGTCGGCATCTCGTTCGGATCCGCACAACTCAAGAGAACGTCATACAAGCGGACTTCGGCATCGACGGCATGACGTGCCGCTACCCAATGGATCGTCCCTTTGACTTTGCGGCCGTCCGGTGCCTGCCCACCTGCCGTTTGAGGATCGTAAGTGCAGCGCAACTCAACGACTTCACCGCTTTCATCCTTGATCACGTCGTGGCAACGGATGAAATAGGCGTATCGCAAGCGGACTTCGCCACCGGGAACCAGGCGGAAATATCCCTTGGGCGGATGCTCCATGAAATCGTCGCGCTCGATATATAACTCCCGGCAGAACGGTACGCTGCGAGAGCCCGCAGTGGGGTCTTCCGGGTTGTTGAGAGCTTCGCGCATCTCTCCGTCTCCCTCCGGATAGTTTTCAATCACGACTTTGAGTGGACGCAACACCGCCATGACGCGCCGCGCCACCCGATTCAAATGTTCACGAATTTCTTGTTCCAAGACGGCCAGATCGGTCAGGCTGTTGGCTTTGGTGACTCCGATCCGGGCGCAAAAGTTCCGAATCGATTCAGGCGTATATCCGCGTCGGCGCAAGCCGCAGAGAGTAGGCATGCGCGGATCGTCCCACCCGTCAACAAACCCGGATCGGACCAGTTCCAATAGTTTCCGCTTGCTCATGACCGTATGGGTCAGATTCAAGCGGGCAAACTCAATTTGTTGAGGATGGTGAATCCCCAGGTTTTCAATAAACCAGTCGTACAAAGGCCGATGTTGTTCGAATTCCAATGTGCAAATGGAATGGGTAATCCCCTCTATCGAGTCGTTTTGTCCATGCGTCCAATCGTAGGTCGGATAGATACACCAGGTAGTACCTGTTCGATGGTGTTCCGAATGCCGAATCCGATACATCGCCGGGTCGCGCAAGTTCATATTCGGCGACGCCATGTCGATTTTGGCGCGCAGGGTCCGCGCACCATCAGGGAACTCGCCGCGTTTCATCCGCTCGAACAAGTCCAGGTTTTCCTCGACCGATCGATTGCGGTAAGGGCTGTCGCGACCGGGTTCATTCCACTTGCCCCGATACTGGCCGGTTTCTTCGGCTGTTAAGTCGCACACATACGCTTTGCCAGCCCGAATCAGTTGCAACGCAAATTGATACAGTTGATCAAAGATATCCGAAGCAAACCGGACAGAACCGTCCCATTCGAATCCCAACCAACGAATATCGTTCTGGATGGCTTCGACATACTCGGTTTCTTCCGTATCGGGATTCGTATCATCGAAGCGCAGATTGCAGAGACCACCATATTGTCTGGCGATCCCGAAATTCAGGCAGATCGACTTGGCGTGTCCGATGTGCAAGTAGCCGTTGGGTTCCGGCGGGAACCGAGTGTGCACCCGACCGTTGTGTTTCCCCTGCTTGATATCGCTCTCGACGATTTGTCGGATGAAATCGAGCCCTTTTTCTTTGTCGCTTGCCGATTCGCTCATAACCCTTCGCTTGAAAAAAATCACTGAGCCGTTTGGCTGGGTTTTTGGGCCAATCGATCAAGTGCACATCCGATCCGGACCAGCACGCGCTCGCGCCCCAATATCGCCAAGGTGTCGTGGATGCCAAACCCGACGCTTTTACCGGTC
>DAOLCX010000037.1:0-9639 GCA_035327685.1 Pirellulaceae bacterium
ACCCCACCAACCCTGTCAACAGGATAATGCCTGTCCTTATTGGTGGGGGGTTAGGCGAGGGGGCGTTGAATGGTGGTGCCGGATTTGGTTGTGCGGACTTCGAAGCCGGCGTCTTGGATTTGCTTGCGGATCCGATCAGCTTGGGCGTAGTCTTTTTGAGCCCTCGCCGAGTCGAGTTCACGGCACCATGCTTCCGCCTGGTTGTTCACATCTGCCATTTGATCATCGATCAGTTGGGGCTCGGGCCCACGATCGTCGTGAACGGGGGCGATCGCGAGGACGGAGTTGATCTGTTTCCACACGGCTAAAGATTCCGCAGGGTCGTGATGTTGACCCAGGCCCCAGGGAATCACGGCTGCCAAAGCGCCAGCAATGTTGAGGTCATCAGATAGCGCTGCTACAAAGTCGGCAAGCACCGGGTGGCTGATATCGACATGGACGATCTTACCTTCGGCCCGTTGTTCCAACGATTGCCTTGTTTCAATAAACCGCCGCACAACCTGGGCTGAATCGAACAGGCTTTTTCGGGTGAAGTTCAAATGGGTTCGGTAATGGGCCTTAATCAATTCGAAGCGCAATACGGCTGGATGGACTGGATTGCCCGTCACCTTGCCTTCGAACACATCGCGCGCGGTGAAGAAGTTCCCCAGAGACTTTGACATTTTTTCGCCTTCCACAAACAGGAAGCGTGCGTGAATCCAGAACCGGGCGAAAAACTCTTGGCCGCTTACGCCGCAGGACTGTGCGATTTCGCATTCATGGTGCGGGAATATCAAGTCCTCGCCGCCCGTGTGAATATCGATAACATCCGCGCCTAACAACTCGCGGGCCATCACCGAGCATTCAATATGCCAACCGGGATAGCCGACTCCCCATGGCGAATCCCATTTCATAATGTGTTGGGCATCGGGCTTCCACAACATAAAGTCAGCGGGATGTCTCTTGTTCGCCTGGTTCTCTTCTGATACCCGCCCTCCAGCACCAGCCTGCAAACGGTCCAAAGTGTTTCCACTCAAACGCCCGTATTGAGGGAAGCTTTCAACGCTGAAATACACGACTCCATCGCGAGCGATATAAGCGTGGCCGCGATCCAGAAGTGCCTGAATCATGTGTTGCATACCCGCAATATGATTGGTTGCTTTGGGAACTCGATCGGGGTATTCAAACGCAATCTTGTAACCCAGCTTGCGGGCATCCTCCAAAAACGCCTGCGTATAGAACTCCGCGACTTGGTAGGGATCATGCGGATCGATGGCCATCCCCTCGGGAAGGCGCCCTGACTTCTTATTTTCTTTCATACGCTCCGCGGCTTGTGTCATCCGATCGGCTTCGCCTTCAAGCATATGGCCGACGTCGGTGATGTTCATCACCTGGTCCACTTGGAAGCCGACCAATTCCAAAAATCGACGCAAGACATCGCCGAACAAAAAGGTGCGGAAATTGCCAATATGGGCAAAATCATAGACGGTGGGACCGCAGCTATACATGCGGACGCGCCCCGGCGACAAGGGCTCAAACGGTTGCAGTGAATTGGTCAGTGTGTTGTAAAACTGGATGGACATGATCATTGCACTCGTTGGATCAACTTATCTCAATCGTCCAGACGACAGCCACGTCGGCTGCTCGCTGACCGGTAATTCGGACCCATGAAAATGTAGCGACTTTGCCGGTTCGGCTTCAAGGTGAAAATCCGCGAACGGCAGCCACACGCAGCTTGGCACTCCGACTTCTCGGATTGGCATGGCGTTCTGCGACGCCCGCAGTGATTGGCTTTCGATGGACGACATCCCAAATGGCTGAATTGCGAAAGGCCTGCTTGACCATCCGATCTTCCAACGAGTGAAAGCTCATCACTGCCAACCTCCCTCCCACCCGCAACCTGCGTGGAATGATCTCTAAAGCAGCACTTAACGCATCCAATTCCCGATTGACTGCGATGCGCAGGGCTTGAAAAGTCCGTGTCGCTGGATCAATCGAGTGCCCTTTAGACCTGCGGACACATGAACGGACCAGTTCTGCCAATTGCCGAGCCGTGCGAATGGGCGTATGGCGCCGAATCTCGCAAATTCGGCGAGCCACGGCGCGGCTCGCACGTTCTTCGCCGTACTGAAATATCAAATCCGCCAGATCGCGCTCATTCAGGCGCGCGATCAGGTCGCTTGCCGACTCGCCTTGCGTTGGGTCAAAGCGCAAGTCCAATGGGCCGGAGCTATGAAAACTGAACCCCCGACCCTCATCTGACAATTGATCGCTTGACAGTCCCAAATCCAGCAGCATGGCATCGACGAATTCGATATTCAACTCATCCAAGACTTGTTCCAGGTCGGCATAGTTGGCCTGCCGAGCAATCACATTCGCCGGCAACCAGGCTTGAGCCGTGGCAACGGCCGAGGGGTCTCGGTCCAACGCAACCACACGTCCTTCTGGTCCGACGATTTCGCTGAACACTCGGGTGTGACCGCCCCCCCCGAGCGTTCCATCCACAACCGTCCAGCCCGTTTTTAATCCCAAGCCTTCAACACACTCCTCGATTAATACAGGGACATGGATCGTCATTCAATGGTTCTCATTTTCAATCACAATTTTCCTTGCCTCGCAGCCTGTCAATATGAAGTCCATTTCCTTGTGAACAACGGCCGTCAACGGTAAACTAACGCTTTGCTGATATGTTGTCAGTGTTGAATTCCCCGCCTGAGACGCACTCGGGCGGCTTTGGAATCGCAAAGGATGGGTCGGGTTTCCCGCCCTTAAGGCCAGTGTAGGTTGATTGAGTCTGAGTAGCGAGCGGATGATGAATATCTTGATACGATTTTGGGTCGCGTTGGTTTTTTGTAGTTCGATCGCGCGCGGAGACGAAGGGATGTGGTTGTTCAATGCCCTTCCTGTCGAACTCTTGCGCGAACGCCACCAATTCGAACCGACAACGGAGTGGGCAGAACATCTCATGAAGTCGAGCGTTCGATTCAATGTCGGAGGGTCGGCTTCTTTTGTGTCCAGCACCGGTCTGGTGTTGACCAATCATCACGTTGGTTCGGACACTCTGGCCAAACTCTCAACGCCCGAACGAAATATCATCGACCACGGGTATTTGGCGCGAGACTATGACGAAGAACTCAAAGCCCCCGATCTGGAGTTGAACCAGTTGGTCAATATTGTGGATGTGACCGCCCAAGTGCAAGCGGCAGTCACACCTGGCATGTCGCCACAAGCAGCACTGGTCGCACGACGGGCCGCCATCGACAATATCGAGAAGAAAGCATTGGGGGAAACGGGGCTGCGGAGCGACGTCGTAACGCTTTATGGAGGCGGCAGATATCACTTATATCAATTCAAAAAATACACTGACGTTCGATTGGTGTGGGCCCCGGAAACAGCGGCGGCTTTTTTTGGCGGTGATGCGGATAATTTTGAGTATCCACGGTATTGCTTGGATGCCTGCCTGTTTCGCGTTTACGAAAATGATCAGCCTGCGAAGATTGAACATTTTCTCAGATGGTCGGAACACGGGCCTGCCGCAGGTGAAGTCGTCTTTGTGTCCGGCAATCCCGGCCGTACCAGCCGCATTTTTACGAGCGACGCTTTGGCCTATTTGCGCGACGTGCGTTTGCCATTTTTGCTCAATCAATTGCGCCGCCGCGAGATTCTGCTACAGCAGTTTTCGTTGCGAGGAAGCGAGCATGCCCGCCGCGCTCGCGAGGATCTGTTCAGTATTCAGAATTCGCGGAAAGCCCGCTTAGGCATGTTGGCGGGCCTGCAGGACCCCAATTTACTAACGGACAAAAAAGCCGATGAACAGGCATTGCGCGCGGCCTATGAAGCCAAGTTCGGCCCACAATCCGAAAATAATCCCTGGGCAGTAATCGCCGACGTTTGCCAGCAACGCGCCGCGCTACAAGGAAAGGGGATCGCTTTGTATTCTCAGCTTTTTGGAATCGCGCAAACATTGGTTCAGATGGCGATCGAAGACCAAAAACCGTCTGAGCAACGCTTGCGCGAATTTGGCGAAGCTGGCCGCGCTTCGCTATTGCAACAGCTTTTCTCGGAAGCCCCCATTTATCTGGATTTAGATACGGCACTATTGGGTGACGCTCTGTCAAACACGGTGGAATTGCGAGGATTTTCTGACCCCCTCTGTCAGGCCATGTTGGCAGGCATGAAGCCCGGTGACCGGGCCGCCCAATTGATTCGCGGCACGCAAGTGCATGAAGTGGCTTTTCGCCGTCAACTCGCCGAAGGTGGATGGCAAGCCATTCAAGATTCTGACGACCCGCTGATCCAGTTGGCTTTGCTCGTCGATGATGAGGTCAGGAAGTTTCGCAATCTGACTGAACAACTCGACGAACTTGAAAAGCAAGCCTACGCACAGATTGCTGAAATCTTGTTCGAGACGAAAGGAACTTCCACCTATCCGGACGCGACGTTCTCCCTACGGCTTTCGTTTGGGACCGTTCAGGGATACACGCAAGATGGAGAGAGTATTCCCGCTTGGACGCTCATGGGGGATGCATTCGAACATGAGACCCAACATGCAGGTCAAGCGGACTACCAATTGCCAGAGTCTTGGCATGCGGCGCGCATGGCTATCGACGGCTCGACGCCTTTTAATTTCGTTTGCACGGCAGACATAATTGGTGGCAATTCGGGTAGCCCTGTTGTTAATCGGAATCTGGAATTAGTAGGTTTGATCTTCGATGGCAATATCCAGTCATTGACAGCCGACTTTATTTATTCCGACGACCAAGCGCGTGCCACATCCGTCCATTCCAGTGCCATCCGCGAGGCGCTGCTAAAAATCTACGGGGCGGAGCATTTGGTTGAAGAACTCGGCCGCTAGCAAGCCATTCTGAATCTGCGCTTACATCGGCAGGCGCAAAAGCAAAAAAGGACAGGCATAAACCGCCAATAGCGACAAGCGTGCGTTTTCGCTCGCCAGGCGGCTGTCGGGTCGGGCTCCAGTCCATCGCGCCAGATTCATGAGCCGCGGCCGGGCTCTTGGGCTGCGGCACCTTTGCCACTCGTTTTACCCAACATCGAGAAAGCTGCGATTTGACAGGCAAAATCCTGATGATGCCTGTCCTTTTGGGCGGAGGGTGGATTGGGCTTGAAGCGAGCGGCGGCAAACACTATTTACCGGGGCGAGTATTGGATGGAGTTGGCTGTGGTGATGGACCGAACTGCGCGCTGTGAACACAAGGCAAGCGTCCACGTGATGGTGGGGTGGATCGCGTTGTTGGCGGTGGTCTCAATTCATACCGGCTGTAAAGCATTGGCGGTGAATTCCCCGCTAGATCGAATAGTTCCCCGGAACGATCGAAATTGGACCAAAGATATGGTCCACCTGACGACCGCAGATTTTCTTCCGGACGGCCGCGTGGCCATTCGTAACATTCGCAATTGTGAATATCTGACAGAAACAGATTACGTCGTGGATTATTACGATCGCACGATTCGTCTGGAAGATGTCCAATCTGTCGATTTCATTATGGTGCCATTCAAAAACATGCCGGCAGTGGCACATACGATGTTGAGTTTTGGACTGGCAGATGGCAGCTACTTGTGCGTATCGGCAGAGATTCGCAAAGAGATCGGAGAAGACTACTCACCGATGCTGGGGATCAGCAACCAGTTCGAGTTGATTTATTTGGTAGCTGACGAGCGCGATTTGATTCGACTGCGGACGCGCCATCGGGACGTCGATGTTTATATTTACCCGACGATAGCCCAACCACGTGATGCCCAAGCCTTGTTCACCGATGTTTTTCAACGAGTCAACCAGTTGGCCAATCGCCCCGAGTTTTACCACACGTTTACCAATAACTGCACGACCAATCTGGTGAGCCACGTCAATCGACTCCATCGCAACAAGGTGCCGTTCGGCTGGAAGGTGCTGCTGCCGGGATTTTCGGACCGGTATGCATACGAACTAGGTTTATTGGACAATCGACTGCCATTTGACGAGTTGAAGGCTTTGGCTCACGTTAATGGGTCCGTCGATCGCTTCTTTGACCACCCGCGTTTTTCGGTAGCCATACGCGACCCGCACAGGCAAATCGAGCAAGCTATCGAGCTCAATGTGCGGCGAAATCAAGATTCGGTGACTCGGTAAATCAGGCTGGACAGGCTGGCCGCTGAGGAGCGCCGAGCGGGTCCATTATTGTCCCAGCAGGACTTCATCCAACAGCCGAATAAACTCGGCAGTGCTAAAGCCCATGCGGGCACTGGCGTTGGCGCACAGTTGCTTTTCAATGTCGGCTAATTCGCCATCAGCAGCCATCATGCGGATCATCTCTTTTAGCAATTCGACTCGCAGGTCGTGATCATCTGGAAGTTGAATCTGTACGCCACCGGCACTGATCCCCGCCAATGCCGTTTCAAATTCATCGGCATGCAGACCCCAGGCCTCGGCACGGGATGCCAGGAAAGCGACCTCTTGGTCCGTGAACACACCATCGGCGGCAGCCAAATTGATCAGGTTGTGAAACAATGCAACTTTACTTTCCATCACACTTTCTCCTTGCGTGTTCTAATATTCCGGAATGGAAGGATCCACGACCTGGCGCCAGCGTTCGATACCGCCGGCCATGCTTTGTGCGGATTGCACACCGTGCTGACGCAGAAAGCGTGCTGCTAACAGGCTTCGCCGTCCATGATGGCAATAGACGATCAGTCTGCCTAATGTGTGCTCACGGATCCAATCCAACTTTTCCTCCAGGGAGCCGAGTGGAATCAAATCTCCGCCGATTGAGGCAATTTGGCGTTCCCACGGTTCACGGCAGTCAATGAACAAGAACGGTTCGCCCTGGTCCAATAGTTCACGCACGTCCTGGCAACTGATTTCCAGGTGGATCGGGGATTGATCTGGACTGGCGGAAGGGTTCATGGTTCGGCTATTTTCATCGTTGGCCCAATGGGGATGTTTGACATCTTATGCCCACATGTCGTTCTACTGGAAAAGTTGATGTTCGTCGAGCCTGCGCCCGACATGTCTAAACGAGAATTTGCGATTGAGGTGATTCGAGCACTGCAACAGCAAGGATTCGAAGCCTTGTTTGCGGGCGGTTGCGTGCGCGATGAGTTGCGCGGTGTTGTGCCCAAGGACTATGATGTGGCGACAAGCGCGCGGCCCGAACAAGTTCGCGAATTGTTTGGCGCGCGGCGAACCTTGGCGGTAGGTGTGAGCTTTGGCGTGATCATCGTACTCGGCCGAGACCGCAGTCAACAGATCGAGGTCGCCACTTTTCGCCGCGACTTGGGTTACAGTGATGGGCGCCGACCGGATCGCATTGAGTACACCGATGCCCAAGGGGATGCCCTGCGCCGAGATTATACTATCAATGGCATGTTCCTGGATCCAATCGCGAACCGCGTGTTGGATTTTGTCGGTGGCCGAAACGATCTGCAATCTAGAATCGTTCGCGCCATCGGTGACCCTGAGGCGCGGATTGCTGAAGACAAGTTGCGGATGTTGCGAGGCATTCGGTTTGCCGCTTTATTGGATTTTGAACTGGAAGTCCGTACGGCGGCGGCCATTCGCGCACATGCGGGTGAAATACTCATGGTCAGCCCCGAACGGATCGGAGCGGAAATGCGGCAATGCCTGTCGCATCCGCGGCGTTATCGGGCTGTGGATTTGTTGGCCGATTGTCATTTGTTAGCGCACGTCGTCGAAGGTGGCGAGAAATTGTTCAAGAATCGAGCAAGTTGGACCACTCGCCGCAGGTGGTTGGAACGGCTAGAGACGGCGCAGTTTGAACAAGCTGTCGTGGTATGGTTGGGTCCCTTACTTTTGGAACACGGTGTGCAACCTTTAGTGCAACGCTGGCGGTTGTCCAATGCCGAACGGGATGCGATTCTTTGGCTTTCGGAAAATTGGTTGACCGTGACGCGAGCAGCGCGATTGCCGTGGTCCGCCGTGCAACCAGTGTTGGCCCATTCCCTGGCGCGAGAGGCCGTTCACGTGGCGGCAACCTTGGTCGGCCAGGACCAATGTGGGGTGGCGTTTTGCCGCGAGCGGCTCAACTGGCCAAAGGAGCAACTCAATCCGCCGCCGTTGATCTCGGGAGAGGATTTGGTGGCAATCGGCTTGAAGCCGGGGCCGAGATTTAGTGATTTGCTAAGACAGATTCGCAACGCGCAACTGGATGGTCTCATGGCAACCCCTGCCGACGCGCTGGCTTGGGCTCGAGAGCAGGCCAGTCACTGACTTTAGGCAAGTCAAACATCACCTGGTGAGGTGGTTGACACTTGCTCAGAGCTTAGTCGAGCGGTTCGAATTCGTATTGTTCGTGCCGGTGGTCGATACGGACTCCGCGCCGCCCATTAAACTCTCCTTTGAGCAATTGAGTCGCCAGCGGATTCGCCAACCGTTGTTGGATGACTCGCTTGAGGGGCCGAGCACCGTATTTGGGGTCGTAGCCTTCCGCCGCGATTGCTTGTCGAGCGGCCTTCGTTACCTCTAGTTCCAGGTCTTGTTCGGCGAGCCGACAAGCGAGGTGTTTGATTTGCAGATTGACGATATCTTCAATGTCCCGTCTGCTGAGTGGATGAAAGACGATTCTTTCGTCGATGCGGTTCAAAAGTTCAGGGAGAAACCGGGCTTGAATCGTCTGCTCCACCGCCTGGCGAATTTCTTCGGTTGAGCCGCCGTCTTCGGCAATGCGTTGGATGACCTGACTGCCGACATTGCTCGTCATCACAATCACAGTGTTGGTGAAGTCAACCGTATTGCCATGACTGTCGGTTAGTCGGCCGTCGTCGAGAACCTGTAGCAGAATATTGAAAACATCGTCATGAGCTTTTTCGATTTCGTCCAACAGGATCACGCAATACGGGCGACGGCGAACCGCCTCGGTCAATTTGCCCCCCTCCTCGAAACCTACGTAGCCCGGTGGAGCCCCAATCAATCGGCTCACCGCATGTCGCTCCATGAACTCGCTCATATCGATCCGCACCAAGGCGTCTTCATCGTCAAACATGACTTCCGCCAGCGCTTTGCACAGCTCCGTTTTTCCGACCCCGGTCGGTCCAAGGAATAGAAACGACCCAATCGGTCGGTTCGGATCCTGCAAACCGCTGCGGCTGCGGCGAACGGAGTTAGAGACGGCCACGACGGCGTCGTCCTGGCCGATCACGCGTTGATGCAACCGTTCTTCCATGACGAGCAGTTTTGCGCGCTCCGTCTCCATCATCCGCGTCACCGGAATACCTGTCCAAGCGCTGATCACCTCGGCAATCTCCTCTTCGGTCACTTGCTCGCTTAGCAAGCGTTTTTCGGATTCATCGCCAGGAGCCTGTTCCTGGCGCCGCGTGTCGGCTTGGGAGACTTGTTCAGCCAACCGTTTTTGCTCGACATCCAATTCGTACAACCGGCGATAGTCATCTTCAGAGACGAGGCGCCCCACAGCTTGTTTTGATTTGATTTCGCCATCCAACTGGCTGAACTTCATTTCGGCCTCGGCCAAGGCAGCCCGCATTTTCTGGATGTCACCCATCCCTGATTTTTCGGACTCCCATTGATGCCTGAGGCGGTTGAGGACTTCCCGCTGTTCTTGCATTTCACGGTGAACATCAGCCAAACGGGCCTGAACGCTGGGGTCGCTTTCCGCGGCCAGCTGCCTTGCCCCGGGGTCGGGTTGTGTT